>DASSLH010000686.1:0-3583 GCA_035689625.1 Candidatus Methylomirabilota bacterium
ACGACCGCCGAGGCGCGGCGGCTGGCCCGACCGACGGCGGTGCACTGGGGCGTGCTGCGCTGGGGCGGCCACTGGCTGGAGCCGGCCGGCGTCAGGCTGCCGCCGCTCGAGATTCCCGAGGCCGTCCGGAAGGTCTATCCCGACCTCTCGCACGCCCACGACTGGGAGGCGGCGATCGCGGCGACGGCGTTCGTGCCCGACGAGAGCGTCGCCCAGCTGTGCGACGCGCTCGGCCTCATCGGCACCCCCGAGCACTGCGCCGCGCGCATCGTCGAGATGACCGCGCTCGGCGTGCGCAACCTCTACCTGATGCCGACGCTGACGTTCGCGCCGCCGGACGCCGAGCTGAGCGCCTTCCGCGACGGCGTCTTCCCCCGGCTGCGGGCGGCCGGCGTCCGCTGAGCACGGAGGCCCCGATGCGTCGCACGCTGTGGCTCGCCGTCGTCTTCGCCGCGCTGCTGCTGCCGGGCGCCGCGCCGGCCGAGGTCGCGATCAAGGCGTACGCGCTGCCGAAGGACGGCGGCTACCCGCACGACGTCGGCGTCGCCGCCGACGGCACCGTGTGGTACACGGCGCAGCGCGACGGCAAGCTGGGTCGCCTCGATCCGGCGACCGGCAAGGTCGAGCTCATCCCGCTGGGCCGCGGCGCCGCGCCGCACGGCGTGCGCGTGGGCCCCGACGGCGCGCCGTGGGTGACCGAGGGCGGCACCAACTCGATCGTGCGCGTGGACCCCGTCACGCGCGAGGTCAAGCACTGGTACCTGCCGGAATCGCGCGGCTACGTCAACCTCAACACGCTGACGTTCGACCGGCAGGGCCGCGTGTGGTTCACCGGGCAGCAGGGCGTGTACGGGCGCCTCGATCCCAGGACCGGCGACGTGAAGGTCTGGGACGCGCCGCGGGGCCGCGGCCCCTACGGCATCACGACCACGCCCGACGGCGGCGTCTACTACGCCTCGCTGGCGGGCAGCCACATCGCGCGCATCGACGTCGAGACCGGCGCCGCGACGGTCATCCCGCCGCCCACGAAGGACCAGGGCGCGCGGCGCGTGTGGCCGGACAGCACGGGCCGCGTCTGGGTCAGCGAGTGGAACTCCGGCAACGTCAGCGTGCTCGACCCGAAGACCGGCGCCTGGAAGACGTGGAAGCTGCCGGGCGAGCATCCCCAGGCGTACGCGGTCTACGTGGACGAGCGCGACAAGGTCTGGCTCACCGAGTGGCGCGCGCAGGCGGTCGTGCGCTTCGATCCCGCGACGGAGACGTTCGACGTCTTCCCGACCGACCGCGCGCACCGCGCCAACATCCGCCAGCTCGACGGCCGGCCGGGCGAGGTGTGGGCGCCGGAGTCCGGCGCCGATCGCATCGTCGTCTACCGACATGGGGGGCCCCGAGATGGCCCCCCACACCCCCCACGCGTTCGGGCCGTCCCGGCAAAGCCCTGACGGCCCTCTACACGGCTCCCAGCAGGCCCAGCGCGCCGGCGGCGGCGAAGAGCCAGAGCGGGTTCACGCGCGTGAGCAGTACGAGCATCGCGGTGACGGCGGTGATCGCGTAGGCCGTGAGCCCGGTGCCCGGCGCGCCGCGCGCGACCAGCCAGCCGGTGGCGATCATGAGCCCGATGGTGATCGGCGCCAGCCCCGCCTCCACCGCCCGGCGCAGCGGCGTGCCGCGAAACCGCTGCCACAGGCGCTCGACGAGGAAGGCCACGGTACAGGACGGCAGGCAGATGGCCGCCGCCGCCGTGAGCGCGCCGGCGACGCCGGCCACGTGGAAGCCGATCAGCGCGACGATCAGCATGTTCGGGCCCGGTGAGGCCTGCGCGATGGCGAACATCTGCGTGAACTGCGCGTCGGTCAGCCAGTGGTGCACGTCCACCGCGACGCGATGGACCTCGGGGAGGATCGACGTCACCCCGCCGACGGCGATGAGCGACAGCACGGCGAAGCGCAGCGCGATGGTGACGAGAACGCTCACGCGCGTGCGCGCCCCAGGGCCAGCGAGCCGACCCACGCCGCCAGCACGCTGACCGGCCCCAGCCCCAGGAGCACGGGCAGCAGCGGCCAGCGCATGACCGCGACGGCGACGAAGGCGGCGACCAGGAACAGGAGGACGCGGGGCGCGCGGCCGAGCGCGGCGGCCATGCGCAGCCCGGTGGCCAGCACGAGCCCGGCGGCCGCCGCGCCCATGCCGCGCAGCGCCGCGTCGACGCCGGGCTGCTGGCCGAAGCGCCCGTACAGGAACGCCAGCGTCAGGATCGTGGCCAGCGGCACCGTCAGCAGGCCGGCCAGCGCCGCCACCGAGCCGGGCAGCCCGCGGTAGCGCGCGCCCACGATGACCGCCATGCTGGCCACGTTGGGCCCGGGCAGGAAATTGCAGAGGCTGAACGTGTCGATGAACTCGCGCTCGGTCAGCCACCGGCGCTCCTCCACCATCATGCGGCGCGCCCACGGCAACGTGCCACCGAAGCCGCGCGCGCCGGCCCCGAGGAACCCACGAAAGAGCTCGCCGAGCGTCAGGCGGGTCGGCGGCTCGATCGTGGGCACGCGGGCGATGATACGCTGTCAGCCCAACCCGGGCTCAAGGAGCGCGACATGCGAGTGAGGGCGGACGGGCGCTTGGCGGAAACGGCCGCGATCGTGACGGGCAGCGCACGCAACATCGGCCGGATGATCGCGCACTACCTGGCCGAGGAGGGCGCGGCCATCGTCGTCAACGGTCTCAGCGACAAGGCGGCCGCCCAGGCCGTGGCCGACGAGATCACGGCGGGCGGCGGCCGCGCCGTCGTGCAGATGGGCGACGTCACGCGCGAGGCCGACGCCACCGCGCTGGCCGAGGCCTGCGTGCGCGCCTTCGGCCGCCTCGACTTCCTGATCTGCAATCCCGCCGTCCGCCGGCAGACGCCGTTTCTGCAGATGACGCTGGACGAGTGGCACCGCGTGCTGGCCGTGCCGCTCGACGGCGCCTTCCTCACCGCCAAGGCCGCGGTCCCCCACATGATCCGCGGCGGGCGGGGCGGGGCCATCGTCACGCTGGGCGGGGTGTCGGCCTACCTGGGCACGAAGGACCGCGCGCACGTCTGCACGGCCAAGGCCGGGCTGGTGGGCCTCACGCACGCGCTGGCGATGGAGCTGGCCGAGCACGGGATCCGCGTGAACTGCGTGGCGCCCGGCGCGATCGACACCGTGCGGGGCGCCAGCGCCGGCGCCCGCCCGGCGAACATGGGCGCGCATCGGGCGCCGCTGGGGCGGATGGGACGCTCGGAGGAGATCGCCGCGATCGTGCGCCAGCTCTGCCTGCCCGACGGCGCCTACATCACTGGACAGACGATCCACGTCAACGGCGGCGTCTTTCTGTCTTGACCGGGATCGCCCGCGAGCTAGCGGGCGACGAGGCCGCGGCGTCTGAGCTCGCCCTCGAGGTCGAGCGGGCGCGTGCCGGCCGGCGTGCCGCCGGGGACGGTCCAGAAGAGCTCGAACTCGAGGCCGTCGGGATCCTTGGCGTAGAGCGAGAGGCTCGTGCCGTGATCGGACTGGCCGACGAGCGAGCGCGCCTCGATCAGGCGCTGGCGCGCGCGTGCGAGGTC
>DASSLH010000687.1:0-3932 GCA_035689625.1 Candidatus Methylomirabilota bacterium
CGTCGGGGTCGAGCAGGAAGACCTTCAGCACGTGGGACAGCTCGCGCGCCTTCCCGCCGTCCGTGAGCCGCACGCTCGAGCGCACGTCCTGCCCGAAGCCGTCGACGATCGGCCGGATCGCCCGCGGTGAGCGCGTGGTGAGGAAGTGCCACGGCACGCCGCCCGCACCCGCGCGGCGGCCGGCGTAGCCCCGCATCGCGGCCGGCCGGTCGCGCTCGGGATCGAACGACAGCATCACCAGGCGCACGCGCTCGCGCAGGGCCGGCGTCGCGTCCAGCGCGCGCTTGACCTCGTCGAACACGCGCAGGGTCAGGGGACAGCCGTCGGGATCGACGCACGTCGTGTACACGAACCCGAGCACCGTGATGCGCCCGCGGGTGAAGCGGCCGAGCGGCTGCGCGCGGCCGTCGAGATCGAGCACCTCGCCCTCGGGCGCCGCCATGATCCGGTGCAGCGCGTACGTTCCCGGCGCCGGCGGCTCGAACTCCAGCGGCGGCACGCCGCCGGCCTCGCGGGCGAGCGCGGGGGCGGCGCCCGCCAGCCAGGCCAGCAGCGCCGCCCGCGCCAGCCTCACGAGGCGCGCAGCGCCTTGGAGCCGAGCTTCATGTGGTGGGCACGACCAAGCTGCTCCCTGGTGAAGTCCACCTCGAAGACCTGCTTCAGTTCCTTGCCGTTCCAGGCGAAGCCGCGCAGGAACTGCTCGTTGTCGGCGCCGGCCTTGTCCCAGTTGGCGAGCAGCGAGGAGGTGATGTACACGCGCTTGCCGTCCCAGCTCTGCGAGATCATGTTGACCTGCTTGCCGGTGACTTTCGCGTAGGTCTGGCGCGGCGCCTCCGGATTGCCGAGGTCGAAGTAGCGTGTGGTGCCGTCCATGAACGTGTTGACCCACAGGCCCTTGCCGTCCCGCGTTATGCTGATATCCACCGGCAGCGGGATCTTGGCCGGATCGCCAATGGTTGCGACCTCCTTGGCCTCCCAGTCTCCGCGGGGGGCCTGCTTGACGAGCCACAGCTTGGAGGTGAGCGCGGCGGCGGTCACCGCCCAGTTGTCGCCGGCCTTTGGCGACCAGCGGATCTCCAGCGGCGCGCCCGGCACGCTCAGCACCTTCCTCGGCTTCAGCGCCTTGAGGTCCCAAATCGCCATCGTGTTGCCGAACCGCTTCATCGCCTCGGCGTCCTTCACCAGGTCGCCGAGCGGCCGCATGTAGTTGGCGTGGCCGGTGAAGCTCGAGGTCAGCAGCACGTTCTTCTTCGGATTGGCGGCGAGGTCGTAACCGTAGCCGTCGCCGCCGTTGTCGGTCGGCATCGGGTAGGCCGCGATGAACTCGCCCGAGTTGTTGTAGAGCGCCATTCCCGTGACGCCGCCCTTGTCCCTGGCGTTCGACAGCGCCTGCACGAGCATCCGTCCCGGAAGCGCGTAGTAGGTGTGCGGCCCCACGTAGCCGGTCTTGTCGGTCAGGTCGGTGAGCGTGCGCACGAGGCGTGGCTTGCCAGGATCGGTCCCGATGTCGAAGACGTGGATCTTGCTGTCGTCGAGGCCGCCCGCCCAGAGGAACCGGCGGTCGTCGGTGAAGCCCATGTGGTGCGCCTCGCCGCGCGAGCCGACCGAGACGGAATTGAGGACCTTGCCGTACGTTTTCGACCTGGGATGAACGTCCACGGTCACGAGCTTGTCGGAGCCGTCGCCCACGCCCTCGACGCCCAGCGCCCACACGTAGACGTAGTCCTCCTGGCCCTTGATGAGCTTGGCGATGTACGGCGAGTTGCACGTCTCGTCGGCGGCGGCCGTGCCGATGGCGGCCGCGATGGCGACGATGACAGCCAGCAGGGGCAGCGAGAGCGATTTCATGCCCGGCTCCTTTCGGCGGCGCCCGGCGCTGGCGTTCCTGCGATGCCGTGCGACATGTCCTTGGCGGTGAGGAACAGCACATCGGCGTCGGGGGTGGCGAGGGCCGAGTGCACGGCGTCGGCGGGAATGTAGACGAGCGAGCCGGCCGGCACGCGCGACGTCACGCCGTCCACCTCGCACTGCAGTGTGCCCTCCAGCACGTAGATCCACTGCTCGTTGGGATGGCTGTGCGGCTTGCCGCCGGTGCCGCGCGGCACGCGCATGAGGCCGATCTGGATCCGCTCGCCCTCGACGACGGGACCGTGGGCGGTCGAGTAGCCGGGGCCGGCGTCCACGCCGGCCAGGCGGGCGAGGTCGAACGTGTAGGCGCCGTCGCCGGCCTTGATCGCGCCGGCGGTCTTCGTCGCGGGCTGGGCCATGGCGTGCCTCCTCCTAGCGCTCGGGGGTGGTGAGGCCCATGCGGCTGACCTGCGTGCGCCGCCAGTCGGCGCGCGAGGCAAAGCCCGGGCGGCGGCGGCAGAGCGCCTCGGTCTCGGCCATGATCGCCCCCGCCGGCGCCTCGATGTCGAACGGCTCGGCCAGCGGCTGCGGCGTGTGCCAGGGCGTGTCCACGAACAGCTCGACGCGGTTGCCCTCGGGATCGCCGAAGTAGACCGACCACGCGTTGCCGTGGGTGACGATGCGGAACTCCTTGACGCCGTCCTCGCGCAGCCGCGCGTGCATCGCCTTGAGGTCCTCCAGCGAGGCGAGCTTGAACGAGATCTGGTTGACGACGTTGTAGGTGTCGCCGGGCGGCCGGCCGGTCACCAGCACGAGCTGGTGGTGCTCGTCGGGATCGTGGGAGAGGAAGACGAGCGTGCGGCCCGTGTCCGGCAGCGTGCCGCGATCGGTCACGAGCAGGCCGAGGACCCGGGTGTAGAAGTCCTCCATGCGGACGACGTCGGTGACGTGGATGCCGAAGTGGCTGAGGACGGGCGCCGGCCGCGTCATGGGGGCTCCTTCCTTGATCGGGCGGAACCATGATACACACCTGCCCATGAGTGAGCCGCCCAGCGAGGTCCGCGATGGAATGCGCATCGACGGGGACGTGCCGATCACCGCCGACGACGGCCTGGTGCTGCGCGCCGACGTCTACCGGCCGCCGAAGCCCGGCAAGGTCCCGGTCATCCTCTCCTACGGCCCCTACGGCAAGGGGCTGCACTTCGAGGACCTCTATACCGACCAGTGGCGGCGCATGGCCGAGCAGCATCCCGACGTCGTCGCCGGCACCAGCAACCGCTACGCGAACTGGGAGGTCGTGGATCCCGAGAAGTGGGTGCCGGACGGCTACGCCTGCGTGCGGGTGGACTCGCGCGGGGCCGGCCGCTCGCCGGGCGTGATGGACATGTGGTCCGCGCGCGAGGCGAAGGACCTCTACGACTGCATCGAGTGGGCGGCGCGCCAGCCGTGGTCCACCGGCAAGGTCGGGCTCAACGGCATCTCCTACTACGCGATGAACCAGTGGCAGGTGGCGGCGCTGCAGCCGCCTCACCTGGCGGCCATCTGTATCTGGGAGGGTGCCGCCGACTACTACCGCGACCTCTCGCACCACGGCGGCATCCTGTGCGCGTTCGGCCGAAGCTGGTATCCCTCCCAGGTCGTGCGCGTGCAGCACGGGCGCGGTCGGCGCGGCTATCGCTCGCGCATGACCGGCGACTGGGTGTCGGGCCCGCCCACGCTCAGCGAGGAGGAGCTGGGGGCGACGCGGCGCGACTTCTGGGAGGACTGTCGGCGCAACCCGCTGGCCAGCGACGAGTACTGGCGCTCGCGGATGCCGGACTGGTCGAAGGTGAAGGTGCCGCTGTTCTCGGCGGCGAACTGGGGCGGCCAGGGGCTGCACCCCCGCGGCAACTTCGAGGGCTACCTGCGGGCGGCGTCCAAGGACAAGTGGCTCGAGGTGCACGGCATCGAGCACTGGTCGCCGCGTGAAGCCAAGGATTTCGCGCAGTGCATCGAATGGGCGGGAAAGCAGAAGTGGTCGAACGGCAAGGTGGGCCTGAGCGGCATCTCCTACTACGCGATGAACCAGTGGCAGGTCGCGTCCT
>DASSLH010000688.1:0-2094 GCA_035689625.1 Candidatus Methylomirabilota bacterium
CCGCCGGCGCCGCCGCCTCCACCGCCGCCGGAGCCGTGCTCGCAGGCGCCCGACGCCAGCCAGGCGCCGCCGCCGCGCAGGCACTCCTCGCGCGCGGTGATGATCCCACCGCCGCTGGCGCAGCCACCCGCAGCGCCGGCGACCAGGAGCCGCGCCGCCAGCGCCGTCCTCATGGCGACTCCGGCGTCGGCTCCCGGGCGATCAGGCGGAAGGACTCGATCGTCACGCCGAGCACCTCGTGCTGCCGCGGCACCCGCACGCGGAAGTACCAGCGGCCGTGCGCGGGGACGTTGCCGTACACCCACGCCAGCGTCTCGGTCGGCGGCTGGCCGGCCGCCTCGCGCGCGGCCACGCGCAGGCGCACCAGGCCGATGCGGTAGTCGGAGTCGTTGTAGACGTAGCCCTCGATGGCGGGGCGCTCGGTGACGCGCTCCCACTGCACGCGGAGCGCCTCGGCCACCTGCGGCTCGGGCGTCTGCGCCGGCGCGACGCCGACGACGAGGACCAGCCCCAGGACCACCGCGGCGGCGACTCGCGTCACGGCCCAAGACTCGCCCAAGCCGTGAGCGAGGTCAACCACATGCCCGGTCAGCCGGCGACCCGCGCGCCGGAGCGCCGCCCAGCGGTCGCCCACAGGCGCCGTCCACGATCTCGCCGTCGAGGAGCACCGGCGCCTTGAGGCGGCGCACGAGCGTGGCGGAACGCGGCGGCGACGTCCCGCTTGCGCGCCGTCACGTCGCGGCCGTCGGGCGTGAGCAGCCGGAGGTGGCCGGGGCCGCGGCCCGGCGTGACCGCGGCGAAGACGCGGGCGCCGTAGGCCGGCACGTCGAGGGGCGGTGCAACGCGGACGCCAGCGGGGAGGGGTCAGACGCCGTGACGGCACGCGACGCGGGACGTCGGCGCGCTTACGGCGACTCCGGAGCGGCGTCCTCGTCCTTGGTCTCGGTGAGGACGATCCAGTCGTCCGGCAGCTCGGTCGGCCGCTGCCGGGCGGCGGTGATCACGACGCGGCCCCGGCTGGGGGAGAACCACTCCCACTGTCCCGGCGGCGGCCCGCCCGTGTCCTGGGGCTCGGCCATCTCGGGGCCGGAATGGCCGCTCTCGTCGCGCTCGGTCTTGCGCTCGCGCTTGGCCTCCTGGCGGGAGCGGCGCGCCGTCTCCTTCTGCCTGCGCTCGAAGCCGTAATTCTTGCGGCGCGCCATCAGTGGCGCGGACGACCGGTCGGGACCTGCTGCGCCATGGGGACCCCCGGATGCGCGGGATCGAACGCGCCCAGTGTACCGCGCGACGGGTTTACGCGGCGCCCCGAAACCTGCTACTGTGGACGCCTCATGGAAAAGGTGAGACGTGCCGTGTGCCCGGCCTGCAGCGCGGAGGTCAGTGTCACCTACTGGCCCTACAACATCCCGCTCTACACCGTCCACAACGTGCAGGACACCAACCGCGAGTGCCGCCAGTCCCTGCGGCCGATCGACCGCCCCGACACGGAGCGTCCCCGCCCCAGCCGCTGACGTCCCCGCGGGGCGCTGACGTCCCGCTCGACCTGGAGGTCGGAATGATCCGTCTCGCGCTCGCCGTTGTGCTCGCCGTGGTCCTGGTCGGAGCCGCGTCGTCGGCGCTGGCCCAGGCGATCGGCGCCGGCCAGGATCCCGGCCGCGTCGTGTTCTTCTCCCAGGGCTGCTACGGCTGTCACCGCGTCGGCATCGTCGGCACGCCGATCGCCAACGACCTCTCGCACGTCGGGACGAAGTTCACCGAGAGCGAACTGGCGGACTGGCTGCGTGATCCGGCGCGGCAGAAGCCGACGGCCCACATGCCGCGACTGGCGCTGACGCCCGAGGAGATCCGCGCGCTCGCCGCCTATCTCAGCACGCTGAAGTAGCCGCGGCCCGCTGCTGGCATTGCTTTTGCGGGGTTGAAACCCCCTGATGGCAATCCTGCAGGCGCTGCTGGCCCTGATCAGCCGCTCGCTCGGACGCATCACGTCCGCGATCTTCGGCTGGGCCGTCGTCGCGCTGTTCGGGCAGACGAGCGGCAGCGAGCAGACCGTGCTGTCCGCGCTGGTGGGGGCGGCAGCGGCATGGCCGCTGCTCG
>DASSLH010000689.1:0-14187 GCA_035689625.1 Candidatus Methylomirabilota bacterium
GCCGACGAACACGAGGCCGGCCAGTGCGCCGGCGGTGGTCTGGAAGAACTCTCGGCGAGTCGTCGTCATGGGCGCGCCTCCGTGGTCCGTCGCGGTGCGCGCATTATCGTACAATTCGCCCCGGGAGGACTCGGCATGAGCACGCACCCGGCGCTGGAGCTGGCCCACACGGCGATGAGCGAGCAGGACGCGCTGCGCTTCCTCGAGGGCCACCGCATCCGCCTCGGCGAGCGCACGATGGATCCCAAGGCGCAGATCGTGGGCGAGTTCGTGAAGTCCATCCGCAAGCCGGGCTACTTCCCGCCGCTGCCCGAGCTGCGCCAGCAGCTGCGCACGATGGTCACGCTCATGGACGAGCCGGCGCCCGCGCTGCCGCGCATCGAGGACATCCGCGTGCCCGGCGCCGCCGGCGAGCTGCCCGCGCGCCTGTACGCGCCGAGCGCCGGCGGCACGCTGCCGGCGGTCGCGTACTTCCACGGCGGCGGCTGGGTGCAGGGCGACCTCGAGACGCACCACGGCCTCTGCGCGCGGCTGGCCAGGCACGGCGGCGTGCTGGTCGTCTCCGTCGACTACCGGCTGGCGCCCGAGCACAAGTTCCCCACCGGGGTCGAGGATTGCCTGGCGGCCTATCACTGGCTGCGCACGCGGGGCCGCGAGGTGGGCGCCGACACCGCGCGCGTCGCCGTGGCCGGCGACTCCGCCGGCGGCAACCTTTCCGCCGTCGTCTCCCAGCAGGCGGCCGCCGCCGGCCTGCCGGTGCCGACGTGCCAGGCGCTGATCTACCCGGCCGTCGACTTCTCGTACGAGACGGCGTCGCACCGCGAGCTGGCCGACGGCCACGTCATCCCGCGCGATCGCGTGGCGTGGTACACCGAGCAGTACCTGCGCGACGATCGCGACCGCGCCGACCTGCGCGCCTCACCGCTGCGGGCGCCGAGCCTGGCCGGCCAGCCGCCGACGCTGATCGTCACCGGTGGCTTCGACCCGCTGCGCGACGAGGGCAAGGCCTACGCCGACCGGCTGCGCGCGGCCGGCGTGGAGGTCGTCTACCGCGAGTACCCGGGCCAGATCCACGCGTTCGTCTCGCTGAGCAAGGCGATCCCGCAGGGCATGGCGGCCACGCTGGAAGTCGCCGAATTCCTGCACAAGCACCTCGCGTGACGGCCGGCATCGAGTTCAGCACGTTCTCGCTGGTCGGCCGGTGCGAGCGCACCGGCATGCTCGGCGTCGCCATCGCCACCAGCGAGATGGCCGTCGGCTCGCGCTGCATCCACGTGGCGCCGAACGTGGGCGCGATCGTCACCCAGGCCAGCACGAATCCGCGCCTGGGCCACCTCGGCCTGAGCCTGCTGCGCGCCGGCTACTCGGCGCCGAGCGTGCTGGAGGAGATCGCGGCCAGCGATCAGTTCGTCGAGCGCCGCCAGCTCGGCTGCCTGGACCTCACCGGGCTGGCCGCCGCGCGCACGGGCAAGGACAACAAGCCGTGGGCCGGCCATCGCGTCGAGCGCAACGTCGTGGTCGCCGCCAACATGGTCGCCGGTCCCGGCGTCGCCGACGCGATGCTGGCCGCGTTCGGCAGGGACCCGGCGCGGCCGCTGTGGGAACGGCTGCTCGGCGCGCTGGAGGCGGGCAAGGCCGCCGGCGGCCAGCCCAACGGCGAGGTCTCCAGCGGCCTCTACGTCGTGGACCGCGAGCCGTACGCGATGGTGGACCTGCGCGTGGACCTGCATCCCGAGCCGGTCGCCGAGCTGCGCCGGCTGGCCGACGCCTACTTCCCGCTCGTCGAGTACTACAACCTGCGCCCGCGCGATCCCAGCGTGCCGCCGGCCGCCGAGTGGCTGGCCGCGCGGCGCCGCGCGCGGTGACTACGCGAAGATCTCGTGCAGGGCGAGCGCGACGTCGGGGAAGGCCTGCATCGCCACCGTCGCGGTCGCGCCGGTGATGCGCGTGACCTCGCGATAGCCATCGGCCTCGGGCGCGCGATGGACCTCGACGCCTTCGGCCGCGCAGTCCACGATCCAGTACTCGGGGACGCCGGCCGCGGCGTAGAGTCTCAGCTTCGTCGAGCGGTCGTAGGCCAGGGAAGTCTCGGCCACTTCGACGACCAGGAGCGCGTCGGCGGCAGTCACCTCGCGATTCTTGTACGGCACCTCGCCGCGCCGCAGAATCTGCACGTCGGGCTCGGGCTCGGTGTCCTCACTGAGCGCGACCGGCATCTGAATGGAAACGATCGCGCGATCGCCGATACGGGTGGCGAGGAGGTGAGTGAGGTTGTCGATGAAAGCGCGGTGACGAAAGCCCTGGGGCGACATCTGGACGATCTCGCCCCGGATCAGCTCGACGCGGTCGGTTTCTTTGAGGATGCCGACCTCGGCCATCCGGTGATACTCCCCACGCGTGAACAGCCGGCGCGCCACCGCGACCTCCACCGCCATGCTCGACCTCCGTCTAGACCTCATCGAGCAGCGTATAGCCGCTCGAGGGGTATCTCCGAAAGTCCCTAGAAGGATACACGGTGGCGGATAGCCCCGGCTCGATGGTGCACGGCCGCTGCGCGCCCGGCTTCGAGCCGGTGCGCGACGCATTCGCGGAGATCCTGGGCTCCGGCCTGGAGGTCGGCGCCGCGCTCGCGGTGTTCATCGACAAGGCCCCCGTCGTGGACGTGTGGGGCGGCCACGCCGACGCCGGGCGCACGCGGCCGTGGGAGCGCGACACGCTGGTCAACCTCTACTCCGTCGGCAAGGCCGTGAGCGCGGTCTGCGCGCTGCGCCTCGTCGAGGCCGGCCGGCTCGATCTCGACGCGCCGGTCGCGCGCTACTGGCCGGAGTTCGCCCAGGCCGGCAAGGGCGAGCTGCTCGTGCGCTACCTGCTCACGCACCAGGCCGGGCTGCCGGCGGTCGCCCGTCCGCTGCCGCCGGGCGCGTCGGCCGACTGGACGCTGATGACGTCCGCGCTGGCCGCGCAGGCGCCGTGGTGGACGCCGGGCGCGGCGCACGGCTATCACGTCAACACGCAGGGCTTCCTGCTCGGCGAGGTGATCCGGCGCGTCACCGGCACGACGTACGGCACGCACCTGCGCGAGAGCCTGGCCGGGCCGGCCGGGATCGACTTCTTCGTCGGCCTCGACGCCGGGCTCGAGAAGCGCTGCGCCGACGTGATCCCGCGGCCGCCGGCGCCGGAGGAGGAGGCGCTGCGGCGCGCGCTCAGCGCCGATCCGGCGCGGCTGAGCGGCCTGGACCTCATGCGGTTCAACGCCTACCAGAACCCGCCCGAGCTGTCGGGCTTCGGCGTCGTCAACACGCACGCGTGGCGCGCGGCCGAGGTGCCGTCCACCAACGGCCACGGCAACGCCCGGGCGGTGGCGCGCTTGTATGCGGCGCTGGCAGGCGACGGCACGCTGGACGGCGTGCACGTGCTGTCGCCGGAGACGATCGCGCGCGCGATCGAGCCGCAGGTGGACGGCGAGGACGTCGTGTTGCAGCGGCCGACGCGCTTCGGCCTCGGCGTCCAGCTCACGATGCCGGAGCGGCGGCTGGGACCGAGCCCGCGGGCGTTCGGCCACTTCGGCGCCGGCGGCTCGCTCGGCTTCGCCGACCCCGACGCGCGGGTGGCGTTCGCCTACGCCATGAACCTCGGGCGCGCCGGCTGGCAGCACCGGCACGTCCGCGCGCTCATCGACCTGGTGTACGCCTCGCGCTAGGCAGGGCCAGCTCCGCCGGCCGGCGGCGGCAGACGTCGAGCGCGGTCGTTGCCAGCACGCGCGTGACCGTCTCCATCTCGCTCACCAGCACGCAGGCGTCGTCCTCGTCGGCGCTGCCGCGGATCGTGCCGGGCCCGTAGAGCAGGCAGGGGATGCCGGCCTTCCAGAGATGGCAGGTGTCGTCGGCGCTGTAGGAGTGCGGCAGCACGGTGCCGATCGCCTTCGGCTCGCCGCCCGTGACGGCGCGATAAGCGCGGGCCACGGCCTGCACGATCGGCGCGTCGGTCGGCATGTCGAACGGCTCCATCACCAGGCGTCGCCGCCCCTTGAAGGACGCCGGCGGCGGGATCTCGATCTCGTAGCGCAGCCGAGGATCGCGGGCGGCGAGGGGATCGAGGGCGCGGCGGATGTCGGCCACGATGCCGTCCACGGTCATGCCCGGCAGGAAGTGGACGTCCACGATGATCGTGCAGAGGTCGGGCACGTAGGGCGGCTCGACCAGCACGTAGTCCTGGCCGCGGCCGCCGAGGATGCCGCCGACGTTCAGGCGCGGGAACGCCGGCAGGTCGGCGCGCGGGGTGAACGTGAACGTCACGCGCTCGAGGGCGGCGACGACGGCGGTCATCGTCTCGATCGCGTTGACCGTGCCCTCCAGCCGCCCGATGTGGCCGGTGACGCCGTAGGTGTGGATGGCCAGGTGCACGATGCCCGAGTGCACGGTGACGAGGTGGTCGGCGCCGAAGGGCTCGGCGACGACGGCGGCGTCGGTGCGCAGGCCGCTCTCCAGGAGGTAGTGCGTGCCCTCGCCGCCCTGGGTCTCGCCGGCCACGCAGGCGACGACGAGGTCGCCGGGCAGCCGCAGCCCGGCGCGGCGGATCGCCTCGGCGGCCATGATGATGCTGGCCAGCCCGCCCTTCATGTTCTGCACGCCGTGGCCGTAGAGCCGATCGCCCTCGAGCGCCGGCGTCCACGGATCGCGCCGCCAGCGCCGGGTGAGCGCGTTGATGTCGGTGTGGCCGTTGAGCATGAGGCTGGCGCCCCCGCCGCTGCCGCGCAGCGTGGCGATCGTCTGTAGCCGGCCGGGCTCGATCTCCTGCAGGTGGACGTCGTAGCCGCGCGTGCCGAACCAGTCCGCCAGGAAGCGCGCGACGGGCGTCTCCTCGGTCTTGAAGCTGGGAATGCGGATGAGCGCGCTGGCCAGGTCGATCAGCTCGCCGCGATCGACCTGCGCCAGCACGGCGCGGGTGGGCTGGTCCACGGCGCTAGAATAGCGCCCGCAAGGAGGCCCGGGCATGGCCACCACTCCCCGCAAGGCGTTTGCCGTCTTCGACTGCGACAGCCACGTCGTCGAGCCGCCGGCCATCTGGGACGAGTACGTGCCGGCGCGGAGCCGGAGCTGGATCAAGAGCCAGTTCTGCTTCCACACCGACGGCGACCTGCTCATGATCAACGGCCGCGTGGTGCCGGCCGCCCGCGAGCGCTCCAACGCCGCCGAGGTCGGCTGGGCGCGCTGGGACAAGAAGGAGGTCGGCCGGCTGACGCCGGGCACGCCGGCCTGGCAGGCGAAGTTCGGCCGCCTGCTCGGCTGCCGCGATCCGCACGCCCGCCTGCGCGACATGGACGCGCTCGGCACCGACCAGGTGATTCTGTTCCCGACCTGGTTCGTGCGCCTGGCGCTCGTGCGAAGCGCCGAGGCGGCCACGGTGCTGGCTCGCGCCTACAACGACTGGGTCCTCGACTACTGCGACGCCGACCGCCGCCGGCTCTTCCCGTGCGCGGTGCTGCCGCTGCAGAGCGTGGAGGCCTCGATCGCCGAGCTGCGGCGGGTGGCGAAGCTCGGGTTCAAGGCGGCCGCCGTGCGCCCGTGCTTCTGGAACGGCCGCTATCCCACGCTGGCGGAGTTCGACCCGCTCTGGCGCGAGTTCGAGGACACCGGCCTCGTGCTCGCGATGCACACGTTTCCCTCGCGCGAGGCGCTCACGCCCGACTGGGGCCAGCGCATGGCCGCCGCCCGCGGGCACTCGGGGCAGGGGCTGCTGTTCACGGACGAGGCGGTCGTCTACTCGCCCGGCCAGTTCGTGTCCAACATCACGGCCGCGATGGATCCCGCCATCGACGCCTCCGAGACGCTCGGCTTTCTCATGGAGGCGATGACGTGGGTGACCGTCGTCGTGCAGACGGGGTGGCTGGAGAAGTTCCCGCGCCTCAAGGCGGCGGTGCTGGAGTCCAACGCCTCCTGGCTGCCGCTGATCCTGGCGCGCGCCTCCAACTTCTCCAACCTGTTCGCGTTCCAGCGCGACAACCGGCTGATCCGCGACCCGGTCGAGGTCTTCCACGAGCGCTGCTTCATCGGCTTCGAGTCCGACGAGACGCTGGTCTACCGGCTCTGGGACGTCTTCCAGGACGTCGCGATCTGGTCGTCGGACTATCCGCATCACGACGCCGAGGACGCCTGGGAGGCGCTCGAGCACATGGCGAAGGCCGACGTGCCGGCGACGGCGCAGGCCAAGATGCTGGGTGACAACGCCCGTCGCCTCTACGGCATCGAGCCGCTCCTCACCGTGAAGGAGCGCCTCGAGCCCTACGCGCCGGCAATCCTGCCCTGGTGAGCGGCTAGAAGACAATCACGCCGCGGCCGACGAGATCGCTGTCGATGTCCTCGTAGGCGCGGTTGATCTCGGCCAGCGCGTAGCGGCGCGTGACGAGGCCGGCGACGTCGATGAGGCCGCGCCCGACCCAGTCGGCGATCCGCGGCATGTCCTGGCGCGGATGCGCGGAGCCGTAGTAGGTACCGGTGAGCGTCTTCTCGCCGCGCGTGAGCACGACCGGCTCGATCGCCGCCGTGTCGCCGAGCGGCGCGATGCCGACGATGACCGCGGTGCCGCGCTTGCGCAGCATGTCCACCGCCATGCGCGTGGTGGCGCCGCTGCCGTAGGCCTCGAACGCGAAGTGGGCGCCGCCGCCGGTGAGCGCCTGCACGCGGGCGACGGCGTCCTCGGTGCGTGCGTTCACCACGTGCGTGGCGCCGAACCTGCGCGCGAACGCCAGCGCGCTGTCCTTGACGTCCACCGCCACGATCGTGGTGGCGCCGCTGATGCGGGCCCCCTGCAGCACGTTGAGCCCCACGCCGCCGCAGCCGATGACGGCGACGCTGTCGCCGGGCTGCACGCGGGCGTTGAACACCGCGGCTCCCACGCCGGTGGTGACGCTGCAGCCGATGAGCGCCAGCTGCGCGAAGTCGAGCGCGGACGGTGCCGGCACGCAGCCGGCCTCGGGCACCACCGCGTACTCGGCGAAGCAGGCGACCTTGCCCATGTGCGCCAGGTCCTGGCCGGCCAGCGTGTGCAGCCGCGAGGTGCCGTCGTAGAGCCGGGGGCTGGTGCGCGCGTGCTCGTCGCAGAGGTGCGGCCGCCCGCTCTCGCACGAGTGGCAGTGCCCGCAGTTCGGCACGAAGGAGAGGATGACGCGGTCGCCGGGCTTCACCATGCTGACGCCCTCGCCCACGCCTTGCACGGTGCCGGCGCCCTCGTGGCCGAGCACCGCCGGCATCGCGATGCTGGCCTCGCCCCTGGCGAAGTGCAGGTCGCTCCGGCAGACGCCGGCCGCGCCGACCTTGATCAGGACCTCGCCGCGCTTGGGCGGGTCCAGCTCGACGGTCTCGACGGAGTACGGCTTGTTGACGTCGTAGAGCACGGCGGCGGTGACGCGCATGGGCTCTCCTCGTGCGACCGATGATGCGTTCGGCGCAGCTTATCCGAGATCGCGCCGGACGGAAAGCGCTGTCTCCATCCGGAGCCATTGACGCTTTCCGGGGCGGCGGCTACGCTGCGTGACGATGACGGAGTACGAGGCGAGAACGCGGCGCTTCACCCGCGCCGAGTACGACCGGATGATCGAGCTGGGCGTGCTCGGCGAGGACGAGCCCATCGAGCTCATCGGCGGCGAGCTCATGGTCGCCGAGCCCCGGGGCGCGCCGCACTACACGGCGGTCGTGAAGACCGCCAGGGCGCTGCAGGCGCTCTTCGGGCCGGCGTGGTACGTCCGTGCCGAGGGTCCGATCGGGCTCGACGACGAGTCGGAGCCGGAGCCGGACATCGCCGTCGTCCCGGGGACGCCGGACGACTACAGCCGCGCGCACCCGTCGCGCCCGGCCCTCACGGTCGAGGTGTCCGATTTCACTCTGGCGCTCGACCGCCGTCACAAGGGCAGTCTCTACGCGCGGGCGGGACTCGAAGACTACTGGATCGTCAATCTCGGGGACCGCGTGGTGGAGGTCTACCGCGAGCCGATTGCGGATTCCGCCGCGCCGTTCGGCTGGCGCTACGCCCAGCGACAGGTCTTCGACGTGTCCGCCCGCGTCACGCCGCTGGCGCTGCCCGGCGCCGGCGTGCTCGTCGCTCAGCTGCTGCCCTGAGTCTCTAGGCCGGCTCCAGCCACTCGAACCAGATCGGGTGGTTGGCCTTGTACCACTCGAGCACGCGGCGGATCTTGTCCTGCTTGTCGCGCGGCAGCACCATCTCGTTGATCCGCTCGTAGCGCACGCGGATCTTGTCGCCGTCGTGCTCGAGCGCCTGGGGGATCATCGTCTGCAGCTCGTTGCGGATGCGGCCGGAGTCGGAGATCTTCACCGGCCGCGTGGTGTGATCGACGCCGGAGAGGAAGCGCACCAGCAGCGGGCTGAAGACCTGCCGCGTCGTCTCGAAATTCTCCATCAGCCGCAGCGTGAAGGTGATGACGCTGGAGGCCTTGCGCGTGGCCAGGCGCGTGGTGACGCGGTAGACGCCGTCGGCCACCTTCGTCACGCCGGGCTCGCCCGTGTAGGGGTCGTCGCAGATGTAGCCGGCGCAGGCCAGCACCGACCAGTCCTTGTCGGGCAGGAAGTCGTCGGCGCGCAGCACCGGCTTGCCGAGCGGGATGTTGGAAGCCACTGCGTCCTCGATCGCCTCCGCGTACATCTTGACCTTGCCGAGCTCGAGCTCCCTGCCGCCGGCCGCGGCCTTTAGGCGCTCGGCGAAGTCGGGCGCGGTCGGATCGAGCTGCATCAGCCGGCCCTCGGCGTCCACCGGCAGCTCGAACGACGGCGAGAACAGCGCCATCGTGCTGTGCACGTCCAGCACGTCGGAGAGGCTGGCGGCCTGCATCGCCTCGGCGGTCGCCGCGTAACCGTCACAGAGGAAGACGTGGGTGGCGCCGCGATCGTCCTTCCAGGAGCCGACCAGGAACGTCGGCGCGTACGTCCCCGAGTCGGTGAACACGGCCAGCCCGGAGGGCGCCGTCCAGCCGTCGTCGACCAGGTGCACGCCGGCCTTCTCCCACTCCTCCCAGAGCTTGCCCAGGCGATGCACGCGGCTTTTGCCGCGCAGCGTCCACACGTGGATGTTCTCGCGGCGGATGCCCGGGTAGGCCGACTCGATCGCCTCGACCACGAGCTTGCGCGGCGTGCGGTAGTCGAGCAGCACCGAGGCGTTCTCGGCGGCCTGCGTCACGCGCGTGGGCACGGTGAGGCAGCCCATGTAGGACTCGTAGGGCCGCGCCAGCCGCAGCGGCGAGTCGAAGAGGTGGAACACCGCCATCGGGCCCGTCGGCTTGCCGTCGGCGAAGCGCGAGGTGTTCTCCAGCGTGTCCACGGCCGCGCCCCACAGCGTGATGCCGCGGCCCTTGAGCCACGCGTGGAACTGCTCGAAGGTGTGGCCCGGCTCGTTGAGCAGCCGGCTCACGCGCCGGTCCACCGTGCGCGCCAGCTCCGGCCGCGCGTAGACGCGGCCGAAGCCGAGCATCGGGTTGGCGCCCATCTCCGGCGTCTCGCCCACCTTCGGCATCAGGCCCTCGCCCAGGGAGACCATCAGCGCGTGGTTCTCGGGCAGCGTGCGCGTGAGGTGCCACAGCCCCTCGCTCATCACGTAGGCGCTGACGGCGTCGGCCGCCTTCTTGACCTGGTTGACCGTGACCTTGTCCTGCCCGGCGGCGCCGCCGTACTGGCCGAACAGCCGCGTGCCCAGCGCGGTCGCCGCCGACGTCATGGCCAGGCAGCGCGCGATCCCGCGCGGCGCGAACGTGTGGGCGGACACCGGCTCGGCCTGGGAGCGCTCGACCTCGACGTCCTCCAGCCAGAGGTGGAAGCGGAGGAGGACCGGCCGCGTGTCGAACGCCCACTGCGCGATGAGGTTGCGCTTGGCGGTGGTGGTCATGGCTCCCCCGTCAGTGCCTCGTCGGTGGTGTGTACTCGTAGTCGGGCCGGCACTTCTGCATGATCCCGCGGAAGTCCTGGCGCAGCTCCTCCAGCGTCGGCCGGCCGACGAACCACCAGCCGGTGTAGATGCGGTGGATCGTCAGGTCGGGGTGGAGCGAGAACGTGTAGGGCAGGGCGACCAGCCCGTGCTCGAACCCGGGCGCGGTCTGCTCCACGATGTCGAGCTCGGTGATCGCGCGGCGCTCGTGGTCGCTGAGGAACGTGAACGTGGCGGCCAGGCCCGCCCGGAACGCCGCGGTGACCTCGGGCGCATCGGTGCTGACGACCGCCAGCTGGCAGTAGTTCACCGCCAGCTCATCCTGCAGGGTCGTGAGGTGCCGGACCTGCACCGAGCACTTCGGTCACCAGTAGCCGCGGTAGAAGCTGACGACGAGCGGATAGCCGTTGGCCAGCGCGGAGAGCCGGACCGGCCGTCGGCGATGGTCCGGCAGCTCGAGATCGGGGAAGCGGCCACCGGCCACCAGGTCAGCCCGCATGCGGTGCCCTCCGCGTGCAGTTTACCGCGAGGCGCGGCGCCAGTCCGGTCCGCGGCCCTCGCAGTAGGACGCCAGGATCTCGCGGAAGCGGGGCGCCTCGGCGTCCTCCAGCGAGCGGTGGGGCTTGATCAGCACGTCGAGCGCGCCGGCCTCCAGCGCGGCCTTGACGTCGGGCACGGTGGCCTTGCGGGAGTAGAAGACGGCGGGGACCGCCGGGTAGCGCTCGTGCAGGAGACGCATGAGCGCGATGCCGCCCGAGGGCGAGGTGCCGAGCACGTCGCACCAGTGGCGCAGCATGCGCTGCGACCAGTAGACGAGCTCGCTGCCCACGCGCAGCAGCTCCTTGTCGTTCTTCTTCAGCGCGGAGTCGTCCAGGAACATGCCCTCCAGCTCCTGGGCGGCGCGCAGCACGCGCGCGAACTGGGCGCGGGCGTCGCCGACGGTGTCGCGCGTGAAGCCGCCGGGCGGGTCGCTGACCGCCGGGAAGAACAGGTCCAGCACGAAGAGGTCGGGCAGGCGGTCGCCGAGCGCGGGCCCAAGCGCGGGCACGATGGCCCGCGGCGTCTGGATGCAGATGCCGGTCAGCTCGAACTGGTCGCCCTCGTACAGGCGACGGAACGTGGCCATCTCGGACTCGTCGTCCTCGATGAAGACGATGTGATGACGGGTCTTCAAAAGCCTTTCACGTAGGGCAGCTTCTTCGCCGTCGCCTCGATGGCGTCGCCGGCGTTGAGCAGCACGGCCGTCGAGTCCCAGGTGCCCTCGAGCAGCTGCTTGCGCGGGCCGTCGGGCACCGCGGCCTTGATCACGCGCTCGCCGAAGCGCACCTGCTGCGCGTCCACGTCCACGGCGATCGCCGTCTTCGGCGCCTTGCCGACCTCGCGCTGCAGCCACTCGAGGTCGGCCTGGCTGACGGTCAGGCAGGGGATGCCGAGCATGACGCAGTTGCCGAAAAAGATCTCGCCGAACGAGCCGCCCACGATCGCGCGGATGCCCCAGCGCATGAGCGCTTGAGGCGCATGTTCACGCGAAGATCCGCAGCCGAAGTTCTGGCCGACCACGAGGACCGACGCGCCCTGGTAGGCAGGCGAGTTGAACGGGTGCTCGGGATTCTGTTTCCGCGCGTCCTCGAAGGCGTGCTCGCCCATGCCCTCGAACGTCACGGCCTTGAGGAACCGCGCGGGGATGATGCGGTCGGTGTCGATGTCATTGCCGGGCACCGGGATGCCGTGGCCGGTGACCTCGCGGCGCCTGGAGTCGGTCGCGCTCATTTCAGGATCTCCCTCACGTCGGCGACCTCGCCGCTGATCGCGGCGGCGGCGACCATGGCGGGGCTCATCAGCAGCGTGCGGCCGGTGGGGCTGCCCTGCCGCCCGATGAAGTTGCGGTTGCTGGAGGACGCGCTCATCTCGCGGCCCTGCAGCTTGTCGTCGTTCATGCCCAGGCACATCGAGCAGCCGGCCTTGCGCCACTGGAAGCCCGCCGCCTGGAAGATCTCGTGCAGCCCCTCGGCCTCGGCGGCCCTGGCGACCTGCTGCGAGCCCGGGACGATCAGCGCCCGCACGTGTTTCGCGACCTTGCCCTTCTTGGCGACCTCGGCGGCGACGCGCAGGTCCGACAGCCGCCCGTTGGTGCAGGAGCCGACGAACGCGACGTCGATCTTCGCCCCCTTGATCGGCTGGCCGGGCGTGAAGCCCATGTGCGCGAGCGCCTCGCGGTACGTCGGCCGCTCGGCCTCCGGCGCCCCCTCGGGCGCGGGGATGCGGCCGGTGACGCCGACCGACATCTCGGGGTTGATGCCCCACGTCACCACCGGCTCGATGGCGCCGCCGTCGAGGCGCTTGACGTCGTCGAACGCGGCGCCGGCCTCCGTCGCCACGCCAGCCCAGAACTTCACCGCGCGCTCGAAGGCCTCGCCCTGCGGCGCGTACGGCCGGCCGCGCAGGTAGTCGAACGTCGTCTGGTCGGGGTTGACGTAGCCGAAGCGCGCGCCGCCCTCGATGGACATGTTGCAGAGCGTCAGCCGCTCCTCCATCGTCATCCGCTCGATCACGGCGCCCGCGTACTCGTAGGCGTAGCCGACGCCGCCCTTGACGCCGAGCCGGTTGATGATCGTGAGGATCACGTCCTTGGCGTAGACGCCGCGGCTCAGCGCGCCCTCGACGCGCACCTGGCGCAGCTTCGGCTTGGCCATGGCCAGGCATTGCGTGGCGAGCACGTCGCGCACCTGGGTGGTGCCGATGCCGAAGGCGATGGCGCCGACGGCGCCGTGCGTGGAGGTGTGGCTGTCGCCGCACGCGATCGTCATGCCGGGCTGGGTGAGACCCAGCTCGGGGCCGATGACGTGCACGATGCCCTGCCGGCCGGTCGTCATGTCGAAGAACGGCAGGTTGAAGTCCTTCATGTTGCGGTACATGTGCTGCGCCATCTCCTCCGCCTCGGGGTCCTGGTAGGGACGCGTCTGGTCGGCGGTGGGGATGATGTGGTCGAGCGTGCCGAACGTGCGCTCGGGCATGCGCACCGGCAGCTTGAGCTCCTTCAGCATCTGGAAGGCCTGCGGCGTCGTGACCTCGTGGATCAGGTGCAGGCCGATCAGCAGCTGGGTCTGGCCCGACGGCAGCGTGCGGACGGTGTGCGCCTCCCAGACCTTGTCGAGCAGCGTGCGTGCCATGCAACTTCCTCCTGGAGCGCGTATCGTGCCCCAGGGCCACCGTGTAGTCCAGTGAAAGGTTCGTGCAGGGAATGTTAAGCTGCGCTTCATGATCAACGCCACGCTGTTCCCGGCGCTGGAGACGCTGCTGGCGATCGCCCGCACGGGCTCGGTCGCGGCGGCGGCTCGCCAGCGCCACCTCACGCCCTCGGCGGTGAGCCAGCAGATGCGGCGGCTGGAGACGCACTTCGGCTTCAAGCTCCTCGAGCGCGTTGGCCGCGGCGTGCGCCTGACCGCGACCGGCGAGGCCGCGCTGCCCGTCGTGCGCGAGCTGTGGAGCGGCGCCGAGACCGCCTTCGGCCAGCTGGCGGGGATGGCCGGCCGGCCGGCGACCACGCTGCGCGTGGCCGCCAGCGATTATCTCGGCAAGGGGCTGCTGGCGCCGGTGTTGCGCGACCTGCTCGACGAGGAGCCGCCGGTGCGGTTCGAGATCGTCACCGCGCACTCGCGCGCCGGCGTGCGCCTGGTGCTCGCGGGCGACGTCGATCTCGCCATCGTGACCGGCCAGGACACGCCCCGCGGGCTGGACGAGCGCCACCTGTTCCAGCAGCCCTTCGTCTGGGTCGGGCCGCGCCACGGCCGCGACCGCACGCCGCTGACCGAGCGGCTGCGGCGCGAGCCGGTGCTGCGGCTGGCCGCCGAGAGCCGCGGGCGCGCGGTCCTCGACCAGTACCTGGCCGACGAGCGCATCCGGCCGGTGTCGACGATCGACGTGCCGAGCGTGTCGCTGCTGCTGTCCTACGTCTCGGGCGGCCTCGGTATCGGCCTCGTGCCCGCGCTCGTGCTGGCCGAGGCGCCGGCGGACCGCGTCGTCAGCGAGCGCGCGCGGGTGCCGGCGCTGCCGGTGATGCTGCTCTGGCGTCCGGCCGCCCGGCGCCAGCCCGCGCTCGTGCGTCTCGCCGAGTTGCTGGCGCGGGCCGGTGCGCGCGCCGGCCACCGCCTGGCGCGCCGGCGCCGCGGCGTCGCCTGAGATGCGCGTGCCGCTCTCGCTGGCCAGCGTGCGCACCGCCGACGGCGTCGTGCTCAACGGCGTGATGACGCCGGCGCGCCG
>DASSLH010000690.1:0-8172 GCA_035689625.1 Candidatus Methylomirabilota bacterium
ACCGTGTACCTCTACGGGTCGCGCTCCGTGTTCGAGCAGGGGCTCGTCGCCGACGGCCGGCTGAGCGCGCTGCGCGCCGCCGAGCTGAGCGGCTTCGCCGTCGGCGTCGGCAAGCGCCGCCAGCTGCTGCTGCAGGACGACGGCGGACCGCCCGACACCCGCGAGTGGCTGCGGCTGGTGGCCCACGAACTGACGCACGTGGCCCAGATCGAGCTGGCCCAGGGCGAGGGACGCGCCGAGCAGTGGCTCAGCGAGGGCATGGCCGAGTGGGCGGCGTTCATCGTCCTCGAGCGGGTGGGGCTCGACACGCTGGCCGAGCGGCGGGCCGCCGCGCTCGGCATCGTGAGCGAGCAGGTCTCGCTGCGCGAGGCGCGCCTGGACCTGGACTCGCTCGGCACGCCGCGGGGCTTCACGGCGCGCCACCTGCGCGAGGGCTCGCTGCCGACCTATCAGCTGGCGTTCCTCATGACCGACTACCTGATCAACCGCCACGGCTTCGCGCGCCTGGTGGACTACTACCGGGGCTTCGCGGTCGGACGCGAGCGCTACGAGAACTTCCAGCACGCGTTCGGGCAGACGCTGGACGCCTTCGAGGCCGAGATGCTCGCCCACCTGGGCCGGGTGCTGCGCTGACGCTCGCCCGGCTGGCGCCCGTGCTCGCGCTGCTGTCGCTGCTGGGCGCCGCGCCGGCGGCCTCGCCGCTGCTGGTGACCGTCGCCGAGGTGCGGCCGACGGCCGCCGTCCTGTGGGCCCGCGCCGCCCACGCCGGCGAGGTGACGTTCGACGTGAGCCCGGCCGGCGCGGCGGCGCGGCGTTTCACCCGACAGGCCGGCGAGGCCGACGACCTGCTCGTGCGCGTGGCGCTCGGCGGGCTCACGGCGGCGACGCGCTATCACTACGCGGTCGGCCAGGGCGGCGAGCGTGTCGAGGGCGAGTTCGGGACGGCGCCGCCGCCGGGCGAGCCGGCGCGGGTGACGCTGCTCTGGAGCGGCGACCTCGGCGGCGCCGGCCGCTGCCGCCTGCTCGACGGCGGCTACCGGATCTTCCGCGCGATGGCCCGGCGGCCGGCCGACTTCTTCCTCTTCGTCGGCGACACGGTCTACGCCGACGACCCCTGCCGCGGCTCCGACGTCGTGCCGGGCGCGGGCTTCGTCAGCGCGACGCTGCCGCAGTTCCGCGCGCGGCATCGCTACAATCGCGAAGATCCGGCCGTGCAGGACTTCCTGCGGCGCACGCCGGTCTACGCGATCTGGGACGATCACGAGGTGCGCAACGACTTCGCGGGCACGACCGAGCCGCTCATGCGCGTCGGCCGCCAGGCGTTCCTCGACTACTGGCCGGTGGTCACCGGCAGCGACGACGCCACCCGGCTCTACCGCAGCGTGCGCTGGGGACGGCTGCTCGAGGTCTTCATCCTGGACACGCGCCAGTACCGCAGCGACGACGCGCTGCCCGACGGCCCCGGCAAGACGATGCTCGGCGCCGCCCAGCGGCGCTGGCTGGTGGACGCCGTGAGTGCCTCGACCGCCACCTGGAAGGTCGTCGTGAGCAGCGTGCCGGTGGCGGTGCCGACCGGCACCGCCGCGCGGCGCGACTCGTGGACCGACGCCAACGTGTTCGGCATGCCGGCCGAGCACGGCACCGGCTTCGTCACCGAGCGCGACGCGATCCTGGGCGACTTGCGCGCGCGCGGCGTCGCGAACCTCGTCGTGCTGACCGCCGACGTCCACCACGCCGAGGTGATCCGGCACCAGCCGGCCGCCGACTGGTCGTTCCACGAGTTCATCGCCGGCCCGCTGTCGGCCCGGTTCGGCCGGCCGCGCCCGCTGGACATGCGCTTGAACTCGCGCACGCTGTTCGCCCAGGGCGGCGTCGACAACTTCGGCGAGATCACCATCGAGCCGGCCGGCCTCACCGTGCGCCTGCTCGACGAGCAGGGGAGCGTGATGTTCACCCACACGATGGCCCCGCGATGACGAAGGCGCGCTGGTGGCGGCGGCTGGCCTGCGCCTTCCTGCTGGGCGGAGCGGCGCCCACCGCGCTCGGCCCGGCGGCCCCGGTGGCCAGCGAGCGCGACGGCGGCCTGCTGGTGACCGTGGCCGAGGTCGGCGCCGACCACGCGGTGCTCTGGCTGCGGCCGGGCGCCGGCGAGCGGCTGCGCGTGCGGGTGGGCGATCGCACGCTGGAGGCGCTGCCGCAGCCGGACTGGGACGATATCGTGCGGTTGCTCTGGAGCGCCGACCTCGGCGGCGCCGGCCACTGCCGCGACGTCGAGGACGGCTACCCGATCTTTCACGCCATGGCGCGGCAGCGCGCCGACTTCTTCCTCTTCGCCGGCGACACGATCTACGCCGACCACGTCTGCGGCGGCCCGCCGCACGTGACCGGCAGCGACGTCGTCGCCCGCACGCTGCAGGCCTTTCGGGCCAAGCATCGCTACAACCGCGCCGATCCCGCGGTGCAGGAGTTCCTGCGCGGCACCGCGGTCTACGCGATCTGGGACGACCACGAGGTCACCAACAACTTCTCGGGGCCGGCGCAGGCGCTGATGCCGATCGGCCGCCACGCCTTCCGCGACTACTGGGCGATCGAGGGGCCGGCCGAGGAGCCCGACCGGCTCTACCGCAGCGTGCGCTGGGGCCGGGACCTCGAGGTGTTCATCCTCGACACCCGGCAGTACCGCAGCGACAACGCGCGGCCCGACGGTGCCGACAAGACGATGCTGGGCGTCGAGCAGCGGCGGTGGCTGCTGGAGCACGTGAGCGCGTCCGGCGCCACCTGGAAGCTCATCGTGACGTCGGTGCCGCTCGGCATCTTCACCGGCGACGACTCGTGGACGAGCGCGAACGTGCTGGGCTATCCGCGGCCGGGCGCCGGGTTCGCGTACGAGCGGGATCTCATCCTTCGAACGCTGCGGGACCGCGGCGTGGCCGGCCCGCTGGCGGCGCGGCAGGGCTTCCCGCGCTTCCTCGACCGGCGCCTGCACTCGACGTCGCTCGGCTCGCTGGGGCTGGCCAACAACTTCGGTGAGATCCTCGTGGACGGCGACGGGCTCACCGCCTGGATTCGCGACACCTCGGGCGCGGCACGCGCCACGCTGCATCTCACGGCCGACACGGCGAGAGGAGACGCCTCATGATCGAGCTGACGCTGGAGCTGGCGGAGCAGGCGGTGCGAGCGGCGCAGGCCAGGGCGCGCGCGCTCGGCTCCCCGATGACGGTCACGGTGGTGGACGAGGGCGGGCGGCTGGTGCTCAGCGCCCGCGGGGACGGCACCGGCTTCTTCACGCCGGAGACCTCGCGCGCCAAGGCGGTGGCGGCGGCGGCGTTCCGCAAGTCGACCACGGAGCTGGGCGAGCTGGCCAACAAGGGCTCGGCGTTCTGGCGCACGGTGCCGGTGATCCTCGAGGGCCAGGCACTGCCCACGCCGGGCGGCGCGCCGCTGGTACGCGGCGGCCGCGTCGTCGGCGGCATCGGCTGCGGCGGCGGGACCGGCGAGCAGGATCAGGAGTGCGCCGACGCCGGCGCGGCCGCCATCAAGGGGTAGACGGCGGCGCCGAGCCAGAGCAGGAGGCCGAGCGCGCTGACGACGACACCGGCCAGCTCCGGCGCGCCGGGGCCGTAGGCGAGCTCGATCGCGCCGCTGTCCGCCGGCGCGCGCACCTCGAGCTGACCGAACCGGCCCCGCCGCGTCGGCAGCGCGCGGCCGCCCGAAGCGGCGCGCCAGAGCGGGTAGTACGCCACCTTGGCCGACGTCCAGTCGCCCGGCGCGGTCACCGTCACCGTCCACCGCCCGGGGCCCGTCGCCTGCGGCAGGCTCGCCGGCGGGCCGAGCCAGAGCACGAACGGTCCCTCGCGGCGCCGCGCGCGGAAGAGCGGATTGTCGGTGAGCGCTGGCAGCCGCGGCAGGTCGTCCTCGAGCGCGACGATCACGCTGACGCCCAGGCCCCGCGTGTAGTCGTTCAGCGTCGCCGCGTCGAGCGTCTGCAGTGGCCGGCCGAACAGCGACTCGCCATCCAGCCGCTCGACGAGGCGCGTGATGGCGCCGGCCTCGGTGGAGCCACGGTAGAGCAGCGCGGCGACCGGCGACGGATGCGTGAACGTGCCGTTGACGATCCCGCGCCCGGTGGCCAGCGGCGTCAGCGCCGGCGCGTGAGTGTGCGGCCGCCACCACTGCGTGCCGTAGACGAGCGGCACCGCCGAGCGCACGAACAGCACGCGGCCGGGCGGTGCCTCGCGGAGCGCCGCCCACAGCGTCGGCAGCCGCAGTCCGCGCTCGGTGTCGGCCAGCGACGGCCAGGCGTGGGCGCGCGGCCACAGCGCCAGCGTTTCGGTTCCGCGCGGCGCCAGCAGCGTGTCGGTCGCCAGCGCGATCGCGCCGGCCACGGCGATCGCGGCGAGTGCGGGCGCGACCGCGGGGATCGCGCGGGCCGTCGCCAGCCGCTCGATCAGGCGGCCGCTGGCCAGGCCGGCGGCGAGCACGAGCGCCAGCCAGCCGGCGTCGAGGACGCGATCGGCCGGCAGCCAGCGCAGTCCCCGCGGCTCCAGCACGAGCGCGTCGGCGGCGACGACCAGCGCGATCGCCCATGGCAGCCGCGCGACGAGGCGCTCGCCGGCGCCGCGCGCGAGGAAGAGCGCGAGCGGCGCGGCAGCGAGGACAAGGACGACGAGCGGGTGATCACCCAGCATCGCGCCGGGCGTGACGTCGCCCCAGGCGAGCGCGCGCGTCTGTCCGGCCCGCGCCAGTAGCGGCAGCGTCCAGAAGGCCGTGAGCAGCGCGGCCAGCGCGAGCCCGGCGAGCGCGGTCAGCAGGCGCGCTCCGCGCGGCGCCCGCGCGAGGGCCGCCAGCAGCACGACGACGACCGCCCCCGGCAGGTGAGCGGGATGCGCGAGCACGAGCCCCGCCAGCAAGGGGACGATCGTGCGCGCGGGGAACGCGCGCTCGCCCTCGGCCCAGCCGCGCAGCGCGGCGACGAGTAGCGGCAGCAGCGCCCACGCCAGCCGCGCCGGCGCCATGCCCACGTGCACGCCGCCTTCCACGCCGCTGGCCAGGCCCGGCCACAGCGAGAGCGTGAGCGCCAGGAAGGCCCCCGGCAGCGCCAGCCAGCCGTCGCCCAGCAGCGCCACCAGCGCGACGTAGGCGGTGACGCCGGGCGCGAGGTAGGCCAGCCAGAGCAGCGTCTGGTAGCTCGCGCCGACCGAGAGCGCGCCCAGCGAGAGCGCGTGCAGCGCCGCGCCCGCGTACGCGAACGCCGGCGGATAGAACTGCAGCTCGGGGTAGCCCGTCCACCAGCCGGGATTCCACGCCCACGGCGCCGGGCCGAGCGTGACGACGTGCCAGAGGCGGACGAGCTGGCCGGGATGGTCGTCGAAGGCCGGCGTCGCGACGCCGAGCGCGGCGGCGGCGAACGCCACGCCGTACGCGAGCAGCACCAGGAGCGGCACGCGCGCCACGAGGCGCGATCATACCGCATTGACTTGCCTCGAAGATGAGTGTTAAGTAATCGAAATCCAAGATGATCTGGAGGAGAGACCCATGCCGGTGACCGTGCGCATCCCGACGCCGCTTCGGGCCGTCACCAAGGGCAACGCCGACGTGCAGGCCAAGGGCGACACCGTGGAAGCCGTGATCGGTGACCTCGAGCGGCAGTTTCCGGGACTGCGCGAGCGGCTGGTGGACGACGCGGGCGAGCTGCGGCGCTTCATCAACATCTACGTCAACCAGGAAGACATCCGCTTCCTCGACAACAAGGCGACGGCGCTGAAGGACGGCGACGAGGTCGCGATCGTGCCGGCCATCGCCGGAGGGCGCTAGTCTGCCGATCTCGCAGCGGGTCCAGGGGTTCACCGAGTCGGTCATCCGCGAGATGACCCGCGTCGTCATGCAGCACGGCGGGGTCAACCTCGCCCAGGGCATGCCGAACTTCCGGCCGCCGCAGGCGCTGCTCGACGCCGCCCACCGGGCGCTGGACGGCGACTTCCACCAGTACGCGGTCACCTGGGGCGCGCCCAGCCTGCGCCGCGCGATCGCGGCCAAGTACCGCAAGTTCTACGGCATGGCGGTCGACTCCGAGGAGCACGTGACCGTCTGCTGCGGGTCGACGGAGACGATGATCGCCACGCTGCTGGCGGTGCTCAACCCCGGCGACGAGGTCATCGTGTTCGAGCCGTTCTACGAGAACTATGGCCCCGGCTGCATTATCTCGGGCGCCGTCCCGATCTGGGTGCCGCTGGAGCCGCCGGATTTCTCCTTCGATCCCCAGCGGCTGGCGCGGGCGGTGTCGCCGCGCACGAAGGCGATCATCTTCAACAGCCCCAACAATCCCTCCGGCAAGGTGTTCTCGCGCGCCGAGCTCGAGGTCATCGCCGACCTCTGCCGCCGCCATGACCTGCTGGCGATCACCGACGAGATCTACGAGCACATCGTCTACGACGGCCTCGGCCACACGCCGATCGCCACGCTGCCCGGCATGGCCGAGCGCACGGTCACGATCTCCGGGATCTCGAAGTCGTACTCGGTGACCGGCTGGCGGATCGGCTGGGCGGTGGCGCCGCCGGAGATCGCGGTCGGCATCCGGCGCGCCCACGACTTCATCACCGTCGGCGCGCCGCACCCGCTGCAGGAGGCGGCGGTCACCGCGCTCGCGCTGCCCGACGCATACTACGTCGAGCTGCGCGAGGGGTACCAGCGTCGGCGCGACCTGCTGCTGGGCTACCTCGAGCGGGCGGGGTTCGTGACGTTCAGGCCGCACGGCGCCTACTACATCCTCACGGACGCCACGCACTTCATCAAGGCGCTCGGCCTGCCGGACGACACGGCGTTCGCGATGTGGCTGGTGAAGGAGGTCGGTGTCGCCACCGTGCCGGGCTCGTCGTTCTACGCGCACCCCGAGCTGGGCCGCACCAAGATCCGCTTCTGCTTCCCGAAGACGGACGACGTGCTGCGCGAGGCCGGGGAGCGCCTGCAGAAGCTCCGCACGCTCGGTGGCTGACGCGCGCGAGGCCGCCGCCGCGATCTGGCGCGCGGCCCTCGCGGCCGGCGACGTCACGCCGCTCGTGCGCCGTCACCTCCTCGTCGCCGGCTCGCTGCTCACCGCCGGCCCCGTCACCCTCGACCTCGGCCGTCTCGGCCGCATCCTCGTGCTCGGCGCCGGCAAGGCGGCGGCGCCGATGGCGCGGGCAGTGGAGAGCGTGCTCGGCGACCGGATCAGCGAGGGCTTCGTCGTCGTGAAGGACGGCTACCGGCTGCCGACGGAGCGCATCGAGATCGCCGAGGCCGGCCATCCGGTGCCCGACGAGCGCGGGCTGGAGGCGGCCGGCCGGCTGGTGGCGCTGGCCTCGGAGGCGACCGAGCGCGACCTGGTGCTGGTGCTCGTCTCCGGCGGCGGCTCGGCGCTGACGCCGGCGCCGGCGGCGCCGCTGACGCTCGGCGAGAAGCAGGCGGTGACGCGGCTGCTGCTCGAGGCGGGCGCGACGATCGGCGAGCTGAACGCCGTGCGCAAGCACCTGTCCGAGGTCAAGGGCGGGCTGCTGGCGCGCGCCGCCCAGCCGGCGCGGGTGGTGACGCTCGTGCTGTCCGACGTCGTCGGCGACGCGCTGGACGTGATCGCCTCCGGGCCGACGGCGCCCGACTCGTCCACCTTCGCCGACGCGCTCGAGGTGCTGGAGGCGCGCGGCGTGCTCGGCCGCGTGCCGAGGGCGGTGGCCGAGCGCCTGCGCGCCGGCGCCCGCGGCGCCATCCCCGAGACCCCCAAGCCCGGCGATCCGCTGTTCGCGCGCGTCAGCAACCTCGTGATCGGCAACAACGCGCTGATCGTTCAGGCGGCCGCGCTGGAGGCCGAGCGCCGGGGCTTGAGGCCCTACGTGCTGACACGCACGCTGCAGGGCGAGGCGCGCGAGGTTGGACGCGAGCTGGTGGAGCGCGCGCGGCTCTTGCCGGGGCCGGTGTGCATGATCGCCGGCGGCGAGACGACGGTGACGGTGAAGGGTCGCGGGCGCGGCGGCCGCTGCCAGGAGCTGGCGCTGGCGGCTGCGCTCGAGCTGCGCGCCGGCGACGATCTCGTCGTCGTCGCGGCCGGCACCGACGGCACCGACGGGCCGACCGACGCCGCCGGAGCCATCGTGGACGCCGGCACGGTGGGCCGCGCGCGCGCCGGCGACGCGCGGCGCGCCC
>DASSLH010000691.1:0-2578 GCA_035689625.1 Candidatus Methylomirabilota bacterium
GCACCGGCATGACCGCGCTCACCCGGCGGCCCGTCGCGCGGTCCACCACCCGCCCCTGGCGCACCTCGCACTCGCGCGCCAGGAAGTCGCCGACCTTCGTCGCGTCCAGGCCCCACGACTCCGGCTCGGAGTCGAGGAACACCGGCTGCGCGCCGCACTGCACGACGGCGCCGGCGGTGGCGATGAACGTCAGGGTGGGAACGATGACCTCGTCGTCCGCCTCGACGCCGGCCGCGCGCAGCGCCAGGTGCAGCGCGGCGCTGCCGTTCATCGTGGCGACCGCGTGCGGCACGCCGACCCAGGCCGCCACCTCGCGCTCGAAGCGCCCGACGAAGGGGCCCGCCGAGGACACCCAGTTGGTGTCCAGGCATTCCTTGAGGTACTTCCACTCGTTGCCGCCGAGGTGCGGCACCGCGCTGGGGATCATCGCGGCTGCGCCCCCCACGCGCGATACCAGTCGAACGTCTCGGCCACGCCGCTCTCGAGTGTCGTCTTCGGCGCGAAGCCGGTCAGCGCGCGCAGGCGCGTGAGGTCGGGACACCGCCGCGCCACCGAGCCGGCCGGGGCCGGCATCCGCTCGATCGCCGGGCGGTGGCCCGCCCGCCGCAGAACCAGCGCGGCCAGGTCGTCGATCACCGTCTCCTCGGCGTCGTTGCCGATGTTGACGATCTGCCCGGCGGCCGCGTCGGTGGCCACCAGCCGCAGCATCGCCTCCACCGCGTCGCTCACGTGGCAGAACGCGCGCCGCTGCTCGGGTCCGTACACGCGGAACGGATCCTCGCGGCGGATGGCCCGCAGGGACAGCTCGGGGATGACGTGGTCGGCGCCCATGCGCGGCCCGTAGACGTTGTGGAAGCGACCGATCACGTGGCGCAGCCCGCGCGCGCGGCCGGCGTGGATCACCGCCGCCTCGCCGGCGAGCTTGCTGATGGCGTAGGCGGCGCGCGGCGCCGCCACGTCCTCGACGAGCAACGGGACGTCCTCGGCGGTGGGGACCGGGGCCAGGCGCCGCGCGACCGAGCCGGCGTACGTCTCGCTGGTGGAGGCGAAGAACAGCGTCTCGCCCTGGCCCGGCAGCCAGTCGAGCACGTTCAGCAGGGCGACCAGGTTCGTGCGCACGACGCGGGCGGGATCGCGCTCGACGTTGCGCACGCCGACCACGGCGGCCAGCATGTAGACCTGATCCCACGCGCGCGGAAGCGCCGCCAGCGCGCCGGGCGCGGTGAGATCCGCCTCCAGGAAATTCACCCCCGGCCGCGCCCGCAGCGCCTGCAGCGCCGCGTCGGCGCGGCCGCGCGAGAAATCGTCCACGAGCGTGAGCGCCTGTCCCTCGTCGGCCAGCCGGGTGGCCAGGTGACAGCCGATGAAGCCGGCGGCCCCGAGGACGAGGATTCTAGCCATAGCCGATCGAGGCGTAGCCCACGCCGGCCTGCCGCACCGCCTGCTCGTCGACGACGCGCCAGGCGTCGTAGACGACGGCGGGACGTCGCAGGGTGGCGAGCAGCCGCGGCCAGTCGAGCTTGGCGTACTCCGGATGGTTCATCGTGACGAGCACGGCGTCGGCGCCGGCGAGCGCGCTCTCGACGGACGCCGGCGTCGCGCCCAGCCCGGCGATGACGTCGGCGCCGACGAGGTAGTCGTGGCCGCGCAGGGTGACGCCCGCTGCCCGGAACAGCGGCAGCATCGGCAGCACCGGCGCGCCCCGCATGTCGTCGGTGGGCGGCCAGCCCTTGTAGGCCCAGCCCAGCACGGCCAGCCGCGCGTCCTCGGCGCTGCCGCGGGCGGCCCGGATCAGCGCGACGACGCGCTCGGCCACGTGGACGGGCAGCGCCTCGTTCAGCCGGCGGGCGGCGCCGATCAGGAACGGCGTGTGGCCGGTGGCGGTCGCGGCGGACAGCAGGATGTACGGGTCCTTCGTCAGGCAGCCGCCGCCGACGAAGCCGGGCTTGCAGAGATCCGGTCGCGGGTAGTCGATGTTCGCCGCGTGAATCACCTCGAGCGGATCGAGGCCCCAGCGCTCGGCGAGCAGCGCCACCTCGTTGCCGTAGCCGTAGATCAGGTCGGTGTGGCAGTTGTTGACGAGCTTGACGAGCTCGGCCACCTCCAGCGACGACACGCGGACGACCCGCCGGGTCAGCCGCTCGAACAGCTCGGCGGCGGCGGCGGCGCTCGCCGGATCCACGCCGCCCACGACCTGCGGCAGCTCCTCCAGCTCGCGCAGCGCCTGGCCCTGGATCGTGCGCTCGGGGGCCATCGCCACGCGCGGGGCCGGCCACCGCGCGGCCAGCTCGGGCAGGACGATGCCGCGGGTGGCGCCGACCGGCACCGTGCTGCGCACCACGACCAGCGTGTCCGCGCGCGCGCGCTCGGCGACGTGGCGGGCCGCCACGCGCAGGTTGTCGAGCTGGGGACGGCCGCTGGCAGGATCGACGGGGGTGGAGACACAGATGATCGCGGCGTCCACGCCGGCGGCCGGCAGGGCGTCGGCGGCGTGGATGCGCGTGCCGAGCGCCTCCGCCAGCCCCTCGTCCAGCCCGGGCTCGAAGACGTGCGGCCGCCGGTGCGCGAGCGCGTCGAG
>DASSLH010000692.1:0-2358 GCA_035689625.1 Candidatus Methylomirabilota bacterium
GGCACCGACCTCGTGAAGGTCGACAACCACGACACGCTGCCGGTGGGACGGCTCACCGTGCGCTTCCTGCACACCCCCGGCCACACGCCGGGCTCGCAGTGCTTCCTCGTGGACGGCCGGCTGATCTCGGGCGACACGCTGTTCATCGGCTCCTGCGGGCGCACGGACCTGCCCGGCAGCGATCCCGCCGAGATGTACTACTCGCTGACCCAGCGGCTGGGCGCGCTGCCCGACGACACGATGCTGTTCCCCGGCCACAACTACGGCGGGCCGGCGTCCACCATCGGCGACGAGAAACGGCAGAACCCGTTCATGCGCTTCGCCTCGCTCGGCGAATTCCTGCGCGTCATGGGCCGCGGCCGGTGATCAGCGGCCGGGAGTTCGCCGTCGCGCTCGAGCGCCACGGCTTCGACTTCTTCACCGGCGTGCCGTGCTCGCTCGTCGAGGACCTCATCGCCACGCTCGAGCGCGGCACGCGGGCGCCCTACGTCGCCGCCGTGCGCGAGGACGCGGCGGTCGGCGTGGCCGTCGGCGCCTGGTTCGGTGGCCGCCGGCCGGTCGTGCTCATGCAGAACTCCGGCCTCGGCACCAGCCTCAACGCGCTGGCGTCGCTGTCGCTGATGTACGGCCTGCCGGCCCTGCTGGTCGTCACGTGGCGCGGCTACGCGGGCAAGGACGCGCCCGAGCACCTGCTCATGGGCGAGATCTCGCCGGCGCTGCTGGACCTCCTCGGCATCCCCCACCGCGTGCTGGCCGTCGAGTCGCTGGACACGGACCTGGCGTGGGCCGCGCGCGCGATGGACGAGCGGATGCAGCCCGTCGCGCTGCTGGTGCCGCCCAGGATCGTCGAGACCGGCGCCGCCGGGGAGGGGCCGCGCGTCCTCGCCACGGTGCCGCGCGCCGCGGCGGCGCGGCCGGCGGAGACGCCGCTGCCGCCGGCGACGATGACGCGGCTCACCGCGCTCGGCATCACGCTCAAGGCGATCGGCGAGGCGCCGGTGCTGCACGCCAACGGCTACATCTGCCGGGAGAGCTTCTCGCTGGCCGATCGCCCGCAGAGCTTCTACATGATCGGCTCGATGGGCTTGGCGCCGGCGATCGCGCTGGGCCTGACGCTGGCGCGGCCGGGCCGGCGCGCGGTCGTCTTCGACGGCGACGGCAACCTGCTCATGAACCTCGGCATCCTGGCGATGATCGGCGCGCTGCGCCCACCCGACCTGCTGCACCTCGTGTTCGACAACGAGGTCTACGGCTCCACCGGCAACCAAGCCTCACCCTCGCGCGCCGTCCGGCTGGATCGGGTGGCTGCGGCAGCCGGCTTCGCCGGCGCGGCGGCGGTCGCCGATCCGCTGGCGCTGGAGACGGCCCTGCGGGCGGCGGCCGCGGCGCCGGGCCCGCACTTCATCCTGGTGAAGGTCACGGCCGAGGAGGCGGAGGTCCCCCGCATTCCGTACACGCCGGCGGCGCTGCGCGACCGCTTCCGCTCCGGGCTCCTCGCCTGAGGCATTTGGCCGCCGCCGCCCGTCGTGTCATGATCGGATTGTCATGACCGCGCGCTCGGCGACGAGGAACTGGTTCAAGGTGCGCTTCATCGCCGGCATCTTCGTCACGCTGCCCGCCTTCGTCACGGCCTGGATCCTGTGGATCTTCTGGAGCAAGATCGACGACTTCTTCGCCCCGATGTACTTCCAGATGTTCGGCCGCGTCGTGCCCGGGCTGGGCTTCCTCACCGCGGTGGCGATCATCCTGATCATGGGCACGATCGCCCGCAACGTCGTGGGCCGGCGGGTGCTGGCGTGGGCGGAGCTGCTCCTGCTCAAGGTGCCGGTGTTCCGCACGCTCTACCCGTCCGTCAAGATGCTGATCGACGCGTTCTCGCCGGAGCGCCGGGGCGCGTTCCGGGCGGTGGTGCTGGTGCAGCATCCGCGGGAGGGCTCGTGGGCCTTCGGCTTCGTGACCAGCGAGCTGACGCTGGACGCGCCGGGCGGCAACGGTCAGATGGTCACGGTGTTCGTGCCGACGAACAACCTCTACCTCGGCGACGTCATCATGGTCCCGCGCCACGACGTGATGTTCACCGGCCTCACCGTCGAGGAAGGGCTGCGGGTCATCATCTCGGCGGGGACGGCGACGCCGGACCGCCTGCCGCGCTCGTTCGTGTCGCCCAGCTTCCCACCCAGGCGCTGAGCGCCGCCGCCAGCCGGTCCATTCCCGTGAAGAAAAAGTGGTCGGCGCCGTCGATCACGATGACGCTCGCCCGCGGCAGCGCCTGGCGCACGGCCACCAGCGCGTCGGCCGGACAGTAGGCGTCGGCGCCGCCCGCCACCACGAGGAGCGAGCCGTCGAGGGCGGCCGGCA
>DASSLH010000693.1:0-2161 GCA_035689625.1 Candidatus Methylomirabilota bacterium
ATGATCAAGGACTCGGCGGCCGACTACCGGCAGCTGCTCGGCAAGGTCAAGGAGAAGCTGGCGCGCGAGCGGGGGTTCATCCTCTGATGCGGATGAGCCGCGAGCGCATCTTCCACCTGGCCGACCTCATCATGAAGGAGCTCGGCAACGTCGAGGGCGTGCACGTCAAGGCGCCCGACGACGTGCGGCCCGAGATCATCCGCGCGCTCACCGAGGAGTCCAAGCTCGAGGAGTCCATCGACACCGAGGTGCGCAAGACGCTGTCGTCCTACTCGCGCCCGATGCCGGAGGGCAGCCACGAGTGGCAAGTCCTCTACGACAAGACCCGCGAGGAAGTCTACCGGCGCAGGTTCCGGCTGTGACGCGGCTGGCCGTCGGGATCACCGGCGCCAGCGGCTCGATCTACGGCATCCGGTTGCTGGAGATCCTCCGCACGACGACCGACGTCGAGCTGCACCTGGTGATCTCCGCCGCCGGCAAGCGCACGCTCGTCGAGGAGACCGACTACACGGTCGCCGAGGTCGAGGCGCTCGCCCATCATCACTACGACGTCAAGGACGTCGGCGCCACGCTGGCCTCGGGCTCGTTCCGCACCGGCGGCATGGTCATCGCGCCGTGCTCGATCAAGACCGCCGGCGCCATCGCGGCCTGCTACGCCGACGGCCTCATCGCCCGCGCCGCCGACGTCACGCTCAAGGAAGGCCGGCCGCTCATCCTGCTGGTGCGCGAGACGCCGCTGCACCTGGGCCACCTGCGCGTGCTGGTCGCGCTGGCCGAGATGGGCGCGGTCATCCTGCCGCCGGTGCCGGCGTTCTACAACCGGCCCAAGGAGCTGGACGACATCGTCAACCACACGATCGCCCGCGTGCTCGACCGCCTGCAGCTGCCGCACACGCTGGTGGGCGAGTGGCAGGGGACCCGGCGCCGCGCGCCGCGAGACGGCGGTGACTGACCTCTCCGTCGTCATCCCGGTCTACAACGAGGAAGAGAACCTCCCGCTGCTCTGGCCCGAGCTGCGCGGCGTGCTGGAGCCGCTGCGGCTGGACTTCGAGGTCGTCTTCGTGGACGACGGCAGCCGCGACCGCAGCGCCGAGATCATCCGCGGCTTCCGCGAGGCGGACCCGCGCGTGCGCCTGGTGCGGCTGAAGGCCAACGCCGGCGAGACGGCGGCGACCGACGCCGGCTTCAAGACCGCCCGCGGCCGCTTCATCGTCACCATGGACGCGGATCTTCAGAACGACCCGCACGACATCCCGGCCATGCTGGGCCACCTCGAGCAGTGGGACGCGGTGACGGGCTGGCGGGTGCAGCGCGGCGAGGGCGATTCGGTCGTTCGCCGGCTGTCCTCCCGGGTCGCCAACCGCGTGCGCAACCGGCTCAGCGACGAGACGGTCCAGGACAGCGGCTGCACGTTCCGCGCGTTCCGCCGCGAGTGCCTGCGCGGGCTCGTGCTCTATCGCGGCTTCCACCGCTTCATCCCCACGCTCCTCAAGATGCGCGGCTACCGCGTGCTCGAGGTGCCCGTCAAGAACCGGCCCCGGCGCTTCGGCCAGTCCAAGTACGGGGTGATGAACCGCGTGTTCGTCGCCACCGCCGACCTGCTGGTCGTGCGCTGGATGAAGAACCGCTTCCTCCGCTACGAGGTCGCCGAGAACCTCGGCGGCCACATCGCCCAGGAGTAGACCCACGCCATGAACGTCATGCTGGTCGGCCTCGGCCGCTGGGGCGAGAAGCACCTGCGCGTCCTCACACAGCTCGGCGCCACCGTCTGGGTCGCCGACGTCTCCGACGAGCGCCGCCAGTGGGCGATCGGGCAGGGCGTCGATCGCGCGCGCGCGGTCGCCGACTTCACCCAGGCGCTGCCGCACGTCGAGGCGGTGGACATCGTCACGCCGGCCGACAGCCACCGCGCCGTGGCCGAGGCGTGCCTGCGCGCCGGGCGCCACTGCTTCATCGAGAAGCCGCTCACGGTGACCGTCGCCGACGGCCGCGCGGTCGCCGCGCTCGCCCGCGAGACGGGCCGCGTCGTGCAGATCGGCCACATCTTCCGCTTCCACCCGGTGACCGCGACGCTGCGGGCGGCGCTGGCCGCCGACCGTCTGGGCGCCGTGCGCTACGCGACCGGCCGCTTCTCCGGCTTCAAGCGCCCGCGCACCGACGT
>DASSLH010000694.1:0-6076 GCA_035689625.1 Candidatus Methylomirabilota bacterium
CGCGGGTGCCGCCGATGACGGTGACGGCCGCCTCGCGGGTGTCACCGTTGTCCACGGCGAGATCGGCCAGGGCCCTGACGGCCTCGGGGGACTGCGCGTGGCTCGCCGGGGGACCGGCGAGCCACGCCACGAGCAACAGCAGCAACAGGAACGAACGCCGCATCAGGCCTTCTTCTGGTACGTGCCCTGGTGATGGATCCAGTCGCAGCCCTTGTCGGGGCTGGTGTACTTCGACCACGGCTCCGGCTCCACGTTGCCCTTGGTGCGCGAGATGATCTTGAACTGGCCGTCCTTGAGGATCTCGCCGATGAGCACCGGGCGGTACGTGTGCTGGTTGTACTCGTGCATCTTGACCGTGCCGACGGGCGCCTTGAAGGTCTGGCCGTAGACGGCCTTGCGGACCTTGTCCACCTCGAGGCTGCCGGCCTTCTCCACGGCCTGCTTCCACATGTGGACGCCGAAGTAGGCGGCCTCCATCGGATCGTCGGTGACGCGCTTGGCACCGCCCGGCAGGTTGTTCTTCTGGCAGTACTCCTTGAACTGGTTGACGAACTTCTTGTTCTCGGGCGTCTGCACGGACTGGAAGTAGTTCCAGGCCGCCAGGTGACCGACCAGCGCCGAGGTGTCCATGCCGCGCAGCTCGTCTTCGGCCACGCTGTAGGCCATGATCGGGGCGTTCTCGCTGCGCAGGCCCTGGTTGGCGAACTCCTTGTAGAAGGGCACGTTGCTGTCGCCGTTGATCGTCGAGAGCACGCAGGCGCCACCGCCGGAGGCGAAGCGCTTGATCTTGCCGACGATCGTCTGGTAGTCCTGATGGCTGAACGGCGTGTACTCCTCCTCGATGCTCGCCGCCGGCACGCCCTTGGCCAGCAGGAACGCGCGCAGGATCTTGTTCGCGGTGCGCGGGAATACGTAATCCGTGCCCAGCAGGTAGAACTTCCTGTAACTACCACCTTCCTTGGACATCAGATATTCCGCGCCAGGAATGAGCTGCTGGTTTGGACACGCGCCCGTGTAGAAGACGTTCTTGCTGCACTCCTCGCCCTCGTACTGCACGGGGTAGAAGAGCAGGCCGTTGTTGTTCTCGAACACCGGCAGCACCGACTTGCGGCTGACCGACGTCCAGCAGCCGAACACGACGGCGACCTTGTCCTGCAGCAGCAGCTGCTTGGCCTTCTCGGCGAACAGGTCCCAGTTCGAGGCCGGGTCGACGACGACGGGCTGGATCTTGCGGCCCAGCACGCCGCCCTTGGCGTTGATCTCCTCCACCGTCATGAGGACGATGTCGCGCAGCGAGACCTCGCTGATCGCCATCGTGCCGGACAGCGAATGCAGCACGCCGATCTTGACCGGCTCCTTGCCCTGCGCCGTGATGATGCTCGGCAGCCCGCCGAGCGCAGCCAGTCCGGCTCCCGCGGCCACGGTGCCCTTGAGGAAGTCCCTGCGTGTGTACCCGGCCATGACGTCTCCTTTGTCTCTGCCGTCGGGGCGCCTTCGCAGCGCTCCGGCGCCCGCCAACCGGGCGACGGCCCGCGAGGTCGCTGCCTGTGTTCACTGCTTCGCAGCGGCGATGCCGCGACGCGGGACGTCGTTGTTCCGCTCAGGCGCCACGAATAGCAAGGCCTGTACCGGATCGAGCGCTCGGGAATTCGCGGAGATAGACCGCCACCGCCCGACCCGGCTGCCTAAATCGTCGGCAGGTCCTCGGTGACTGACTCGGAGACAAGCACCGCCCGGGCGATCTCGACCATGGGGCGGCGGCTGTTCATCGCGGCCCGGCGCAGCCGCCGGAACGCCTCGTCCTCCGTCAGGCGCAGGCGCTCCATCAGCCGGCCCTTGGCGCGCTCGATGACCTTGCGCTCCTCCAGCGTCTGCTTGAGCTGGCGCGTCTCGCGGAAGCGCGCGATCGCCAGGTCGAGCGCCGGCGCCAGCTCCGCCTCGCGCAGCGGCTTGACGAGGTAGGCCATCACGCCGGCCGCCTGGGCGCGGCCGACGAGCTCGTCGCTCGTGTGACTGGTGAAGAGCACCACCGGGCAGTCGGTCGCGCTGGTGACCGCGGCCGCCGCCGCCACGCCGTCGCCGTCGGGCAGGCCGACGGCGAAGATCGCCACGTCCGGCCGCGCGCGCGTGATCATGGCCAGCGCGTCGCCGCAGCGCTCTGCCTCGCCGCTCACCTCACCGCCGGCCGCCGCGACGGCTCCCCGCACCGCCTGGCGCGACGGCTCGTGATCGTCCACGATCGCGACCCGCCATCGAAGTCCGGACTTCGCCGATGCGTTGGCCATGTCGCCGCACATCGCAAGCCCGATGCCACACCCGCTCCCGCGAAATCAGCCCTTTCCGCCCGGCGCCACCATCACCGCCTGCTCGCCCTCACAGCACCTCACCCAAAGCTGCCCATTTCCCCGGCACGCGCGCCACCATCATCGCCATCACGTGACGTCGAATCGAATCGACACGAAGGGCGGCCAAACGACCGAGCCGGCGAGATTCACGAAGCGCGCGCGTCAGCGAAGCGACACGCGTTTCCGAAGCGATGGGGGGTATTGGGGGGAGCAACGCAGTGCTCCCCCCAATCACTAATCAGATATCGAAGTACAGCGCGAACTCCCACGGGTGCGGCCGCAGGCGCACGGCGTCCACCTCGTTCTTGCGCTTGTACTCGATCCACGTCTCGATGACGTCGGGCGTGAACACGTCGCCCTTGAGCAGCCAGTCGTGGCTCTTCTCGAGGTTGTCGAGCACGATCGAGAGGTCGCCCGGCAGCTGCTTGATCTTCTTCTGCTCGGCCGGCGGCAGCTCGTAGAGGTCCTTGTCCACCGGCTTGCCGGGATCGATCTTGTTGGCGACGCCGTCGAGGCCGGCCATCACGCAGGCCGCGAACGACAGGTACGGGTTGCAGGTCGGATCGGGAGTCCGGAACTCGATGCGCTTGGCGCCTTCGGACTTGGAATACATGGGAATCCGAATGGCAGCGGAACGATTGCGCTGGCTGTAGACCAGGTTGATCGGTGCTTCATAACCCGGCACCAGCCGCTTGTAGGAGTTCGTGGACGGCGCGATCAGCGCTAACAGAGCCGGCGCGTGCTTGAGGATGCCGCCGATGTAGTAGAGGCACGTCTTGCTGATGTCGGCGTAGCCGCCCCGCTCGTAGAAGAGGTTCTTGCCGTTCTTCCAGAGGGACTGGTGGGTGTGCATGCCGGAGCCGTTGTCCTGGAACAGCGGCTTGGGCATGAACGTGGCGGTCTTGCCCCACTTCCGCGCGGTGTTCTTCGCGCAGTACTTGTACCAGAGGACCTTGTCGGCCATCTTCGTGAGCGTGTCGAAGCGCATGTCGATTTCCGTCTGTCCACCCGTTGCGACTTCGTGGTGGTGAACTTCGACACGAACCCCGACGCTCTCCAGCGCCAGCACCATGTCCGATCTGATGTCCTGGAACTTGTCCATCGGGGGGACCGGGAAGTAGCCCTGCTTGTATCTCGGCTTGTATCCCAGGTTCGGCTGCTCCGACGTGCCCTCTTTCCCGGTGTTCCAGGCGCCGGCCTCGGAGTCGATGAAGTAATAGCCGCTGTTGTAGTTCTGGTCGAAGCGGATGGAGTCGAAGAAGAAGAACTCCAGCTCGGGGCCGATGTAGATCGTGTCGGCCACGCCGGTCTTCTTGACGTACGCCTCGGCCTTCTGGGCGATGTAGCGCGGATCGCGCGTGTACGACTTGCCGCTGACCGGGTCCTTGACGTTGCAGATCAGCACCAGCGTGGGCACCGCGGTGAACGGATCCATCACTGCGCTGGCCGGATCCGGGATCAGCAGCATGTCCGACTCGTCGATCGTCTGGAAGCCGCGGATCGAGGAGCCGTCGAAGCCGAGCCCATCCTCGAAGATGTCCTCCCTCAGCTCCGAGACCGGGATCGAGAAGTGCTGCCAGAGGCCAGGCAGATCGATGAAGCGGAGGTCGACGATCTTGGCGCCTTTCTCCTTGGCCAGCTTGAGGACGTCCTTCGCGGTCATGCGGAACTCCTTCTTCGTCGTTGAATGTGAATGGAGCGGCCGGCGTGCCCTCCCCGGGCGGCCGGCCCGAATACCTTAGTGAACGGCTCCCGCGAAATCAAGCGTCTCCCCGTCAGTGCGCGGTGCGGGCCTTCGCCTCCGCCGCGCGCATCGCCTCCGCGAATGCGCCGCCGCCGGTGGTGAACTCGCTGTAGGAGCCGCCGCCGAACACGTAGGCGGTCTCCGAGTGCTGCGAGAGGTCGAGGCCGGCGACCTCGTCCTCGTCGGCCACGCGCAGGCCCACGAGCGCGTCCACGACCTTCAGGATGACCCAGGTCAGCACCGCCGCCAGCACGTAGGTCGCCAGCACGGCGATGACCTGCGTGCGCAGCTGGCCGGGGTTGCCGAAGAACAGGCCGTCGGCGCCGGCCTCGTTGATCGCCTTGGAGGCGAACAGCCCGGTGGCGATGGCGCCCCAGGTGCCGCCCACGCCGTGCACGCCGACGACGTCGAGCGAGTCGTCGTAACCGAGCTTCGACTTGAGGTTGCAGGCGCTGTAGCAGAGGGCGCCGGCCAGCCCGCCGATGATCAGCGACGAGACCGGCCCCACGAAGCCGGAGGCCGGCGTGATGGCCACCAGGCCGGCCACCGCGCCGGAGGCGGCGCCCAGCACGGTCGGCTTGCCGCGCGTCATCCACTCCGTGAACATCCAGCCCAGCGCGGCGGCGGCCGCCGCCGTGTTGGTGGCCAGGAAGGCGCTGGCGGCCAGGCCGTTGGCCTCGAGCGCGCTGCCGGCGTTGAAGCCGAACCAGCCGAACCACAGCAGGGCGGCGCCCATCACGGTCATCGGCAGGTTGTGCGGCTGCATCGGCTGGTGCCCGTAGCCCTTGCGCTTGCCGAGCACGATCGCGCACACGAGCGCGGAGACGCCGGAGGAGATGTGCACGACGGTGCCGCCGGCGAAGTCGAGCGCGCCGAGGCCGTGCAGCCAGCCGCCGTCGCCCCACACCCAGTGCGCCAGCGGATCGTAGACGATCGTCGCCCACAGCACGGTGAACAGCAGGAAGGCCGAGAACTTCTTGCGCTCGGCGAACGCCCCGGTGATCAGCGCCGGCGTGATGATCGCGAACATCATCTGGAACAGCATGAAGACCTGGTGCGGGATCGTCTTGGAGTAGGCGGCGAACGGCTCGGCGCCGACGCCGCGCAGCCCGATCCATTCGAGGCCGCCGATGATGCCGCCCTTGTCGGGGCCGAACGCCAGGCTGTAGCCCCACAGCACCCACTGGATGGAGATCAGCGCCATGATGATGAAGCTCTGCATCAGCGTGGCGAGCGCGTTCTTCTGCCGGACCATGCCCCCGTAGAAGAGCGCCAGGCCGGGCGCGGTCATCATCAGCACCAGCGCCGAGGAGGTCAGCATCCAGGCGGTGTCGCCCTTGTCGATCTTGGCCGGGGCCGCCTCGGCGGCGGCCGGCGCGGCGGCCGTGGGCGCGGCCGGCGCCGGCGCGGCGGTCTGGGCGAGGGCCACCCCGGCGGTGACGAGCACGAGCATCATTGCCAGTGCGAGGGTCAGCCGTCTCACGATGTCCTCCTGCATCAGAGTGCGCTCTCGTCGCGCTCGCCGGTGCGGATCCGGACCGCCGTCTCCACGGGCGACACGAAGATCTTGCCGTCACCGATGTTGCCGGTCTTGGCGGCGGCGGCGACCACGTCGGCGACCTTGTCCACGAAGTGGTCCGGCACCACGACCTCGACCTTGATCTTGGGCAGGAAGTCGACCGTGTACTCGCCGCCCCGGTAGAGCTCGGTGTGGCCCTTCTGCCGGCCGAAGCCGCGCACCTCCGACACCGTCATGCCGATGATGCCGATGCCGGTCAGCGCCTCCTTCACGTCGTCCAGCTTGAAAGGCTTGATGATCGCCTCGACCTTTTTCATTCACGCGCCTCCCCGCAGAAGCCCCGTCCACAGCAACGCCCATGCCGCACCCCCCTTCGCGAAATCAGGGATTTTCGCGACGCCGCGCGGATCGGCGTGCTGCTTTCTTGAGCAAGCCCCGACCGACTGCACGCGTTTCGAGCGCCGTTGG
>DASSLH010000695.1:0-5420 GCA_035689625.1 Candidatus Methylomirabilota bacterium
CAGGCCGTGGCCGTCGAGCCAGCGCCCGAGCTCGTGGGTGAAGCGGGCGCCGGTGATCGTGGGCTTGGGCCAGCGCAGCGCGAGGTCCTCGAAGAAGCCGCGCGTGAAGTCCTCCATCGCGTCGTACTCCTCCGCGCTCACGACGTGGTCGTAGAAGCGATAGAGGCCGCGCGTCCACAGCGCGGCGTCGTCCACGTGCTCGGGATCGACCTGGAAGAAGCGCGCGCCGCGCGCCTCCAGCAGGTCCTCGGTGACGTTGGCGGAGGTGGAGGCGACGACGTCCACGTAGCCGCGCTCGACGAGCCAGGCGATCAGCGGCGCAAGGCCGGCGCTGGCCAGCGAGCCGGCCACGCCCAGGCAGATCAGGCCCTCGCCGTCGATCATGCGCTGCCAGACCTCGAACGCCTCGCCGAGCTTGCGCCCCTGGAAGGCCGAGTGCCGCATCCGGCCCAGCAGCCGGCTGACCGTCTGTCCGCGGCCGCCGTCCTCGTGCTCGGCGACCAGCCGCAGCGGCGCCCGCGGCGCTCCCGCCGCCTCCACCCGTTTGTCGCTCACGAACGCCTCCTCCCCGCTAGACTCTAGCCTCATGAGCTCGACGGTCGCCCGGCTCTTCGACGCCATGGCCGACACCTATGACGACCTCGAGCCGTGGTACGAGCACCTCTACGACGTCCTGCACGCGATCCTGCGCGAGGCCATCGGCCGGGCGCCGGCCGGCGGCGGCGCCGCGCTCGACGCCGGCTGCGGCACCGGCTTCCAGGCCGCGCTGCTCGACGAGCTCGGCTGGCGCACACACGGCGTCGATCTCTCGCCGGGACTCCTCGCCGTCGCGCGCCGCCGGCTGCCCGCGGGCGCGCTGGCGCTGGCCACGCTGGAGGCGCTGCCCTACGCCGACCGCGCGTTCGACGTCGCCGTGTGCTGCGGCAGCACGCTGTCGTTCGTCGACGACCCGGCGCGCGCGCTGGCCGAGCTGGGTCGGGTGCTGCGCCCGGGCGGGCGGCTGCTGCTCGAGTGCGAGCACCGCCCGAGCCTCGACCTGCTCTGGGCGCTCGGCGGCGCGCTGGCCGGCGGCGCCTTCGGCTACGGCGTGCCGGCGGCCGAGGCGTGGCGCGCGCTCGTCGCGCGGGACGGCGTGCGCCTGCACTATCCGGGCTATGGCCGCCTCCGCCTGTTCCGCCGCGGCGAGCTGCGGCGGCTGCTGGCCGCCGCCGGCCTCACGCCCGCGCGCACCTGGGGCGTGCACGCGATCACCAACCTGATCCCCTCCACCGTGCTGCACGGCAGCCGGGTGCCGCCGGCGCTGGCCGGACTCTACCGCGGTCTGCGCCGCCTCGACAGCGCGCTGGCGGCCACGGCGCCCGCCCGGGCGCTCGCCAACAGCGTCGTCGTGCTGGCCGTGCGTCAGTCGACCGCGTAGACCTCGACCTCCGCCGCCCGGCCCTTCACCTTCACCGCCGGCAGCGGGCGCAGCCGCAGGTCGCTGCCGAGGCGCTCGCGCGTGGTGCTGCTCACCAGCAGGTCGGCGGACAGCTCCTTCGTCAGTCCCTGGATGCGCGAGGCGAGGTTGACGGGATCGCCGACGAGCGCGTAGGACAGCCGCTCGCTGCTGCCGATGTTGCCGGCCACCACGTTGCCGGTGTGCACGCCGATGCCGTGGCGGAGCGCCGGCTTGCCGGCGACGGTGCGGGCGGCGTTCCAGGCCGCCAGGCGCCCGCGCATGTCGAGCGCCGCGCGCACCGCGGCCTCGGCGTGGCCGGGCTTGTCCACCGGCGCGCCGAACACCGCCTCGATCTCGTCGCCGATGTACTGCAGCACCAGGCCGCCGTGGCCGCGGATGGCCACCTCCATCTCGGTGAAGTAGGCGTTGAGGTCGCGCACGACCTCGCGCGGGTCGGTGGCCTCGACCCAGGTCGTGAAGTCGCGCAGGTCGGCGAACAGGATCGTCACCTCGCGCACCTGGCCCGCGAGGCTCACGCGGCCGGCCAGAATCTCGTCGCGGACCTCCTGGCTCACGTACTTGCCGAACGTCTCGCGCAGCAGCTCGCGCTCGCGCAGGCCGCGGACCATGGCGTTGAAGCCCTCGGTCAGCGCGCCGATCTCGTCGTTGGAGACCACCGGCGCCGAGACGTCGAAGTCGCCGCGCTCCACGCGCGCCATCGCGCGCTGGAGCGCGCGCAGCGGCAGCGCGACGCTGCGGGCGACGAAGAGCGCCAGCCCAGCCGACGTGACGATCGTGGCCACGACGAGGAAGAGGACGATCACGATCATGCGGGCCATGATCGCCTCGGCACCGGCGCCGGCCGTCATCGCCTCGCGGGCGCCGCGGTACGAAGCCATGCCGAGCACGCTCACCGGCAGCACGGCCACCAGCAGCAGCACGGCCAGCAGCCGCGCGCGCACCGGCAGCCGCGGCACGCCCTCGAGCGTCGCCAGCCCGCCCTCGGGAAAGTAGGCGGGCAGCTGCTGGCGCCAGCGGTGCTCGACGCGGAGGAAGGCCAGCGTCGTGGCCGACAGCCCGCTGATGACGACGATGCCGAACAGCATGCGCGCCGAGTGCATCGGCGTGAACTCGCCGATGATGAGCTGAAAGCCGACGCCCCAGATGAAGCCGGCCAGCACCCAGCCCAGGAAGATCACGGCGGCCATGACGTAGGGCAGCTGCACCGCCCGCCGCCGGGCCAGGTCGCCGGCCGGTCCCGGCGGCGGCGGCACGGTCGCCAGCGGCCGGCTCCAGCGCGTGAAGATCGTGTAGCCGATCGCGATCAGCAGCGAGAAGCCGACGACGAAGTAGGCGATCTCGCCGGGGCCCGTCGCGTGCATGGAGCCCTCGTAGTCCACAAATCTGAAGTAGGCATAGGTGACGAGCGCGCCGACCAGGTTGGCCGGCACGGTCGTCTGCATGAGGTTGCGCGCCCGGCTCGCCGCCGCCATGTCCTGCCCCCCGTGGGCCGCCTTCGGCCTGCCAGGATTCTAACCGTCGGGTTTAGAATGGGGGGCCTCATGGTGCTACGCACGAAGGATCTGCGGGTCGAGAACATCCGGCCGCTGCTGCCGCCGGCGATCCTGCTCGAGGAGCTGCCGGTCGGCGAGGGCGCCGCCCAGACGATCGCCCGGGGCCGCGAGGAGGTCTCGCGGATCCTGTGGGGCGAGGACGATCGCCTGGTGGTCGTCGTTGGACCGTGCTCGATCCACGATCCCGTCGCCGCCATGGACTACGCCCGGCGGCTGCGCCGGCTGGCCGACGAGGTGGCCGCCGACCTGCGCCTCGTCATGCGCGTCTACTTCGAGAAGCCCCGCACCACGGTCGGCTGGAAGGGGCTCATCAACGACCCCAACCTCGACGGCTCGTTTGCCATCAACGAGGGGTTGCGCCTGGCGCGCCGGCTCCTGCTCGACCTGGCCGAGCTGGGCGTGCCGGCCGGCTGCGAGTTCCTGGACCCGATCACGCCACAGTTCATCGCCGACCTCGTCACCTGGGGCGCGATCGGCGCCCGCACCACCGAGAGCCAGGTGCATCGCGAGCTGGCCTCGGCGCTGTCCATGCCGGTCGGCTTCAAGAACGGCACCGACGGCGGCGTGCAGATCGCCATCGACGCCGTGCGGGCGGCCGCCCACCCGCACCGCTTCCTGGGCGTCACCGAGCAGGGGCTGGCCGGCATCGTCGCCACCCGCGGCAACCCCGACTGCCACGTCATCCTGCGCGGCGGCGCCAGCGGTCCCAACCACGACGCGATGAGCGTGCAGAAGACGCTGAGCGCGCTGCGCGACGCCGGCGTGCCGTCGCGGCTGATGATCGACGCCAGCCACGGCAACAGCGAGAAGGACTACCGTCGTCAGCCGCTGGTCGCGCGCGAGGTGGCCGGCCAGCTCGCCCAGGGCGAGGCCGGCATCGTCGGCATGATGATGGAGAGCTTCCTCGCCGACGGCCGCCAGGACCTGCGCGATCCGGCGGCGCTCGTCTACGGGCAGTCGATCACCGACGCCTGCATGGGCTGGGAGACGACCGTGCCGGTGCTGCACGAGCTCGCCGGCGCCGTGCGCGCGCGGCGCCAGCAGAAGCACTGAGCCTCCGCCGCACTCTCCTGCTCCTGGCCCTGTTGCTGGCCGGCATCGCGAATGCCGCGCCCGCGAGCGTCGCCTACCGCCGGATCGAGCTCCGGGATCCGCTCGGGGGTGAGGCGTTTCCCGTCGCGCTCTGGTATCCGACCGCGGCCACGCCCGCCCATCTGTACCTGACGGATTCGCTCACGCCGTGCCGGTGGCCCGCCCTGCTCTGCCGCCAGCTCGCATTCGACGTGCTCGCGGCGCCCGACGCCGCGCCAGCCGACGGCCGGTTCGGCCTGATCGTCATCTCGCACGGCGGGGGCGGGCTCGCGCTGAACCATCGCGACCTGGCCAGTGCGCTGGCCGCGCGGGGCTATGTGGTCGCCGCCCCGAACCATCCGCGCGGTGCGGGGAACGACATCTCCGGGGTCGGCGTGTGGGTCGGCCGCCCCCAGCAGGTCTCGCGCGTGATCGACGCGCTGTTCGGCGACGCGGCGCTCGGCCCTCGCATCGACCGCGCGCGCGTCGGCGTCGTGGGGCACTCCAACGGGGGCTATACGGCGCTGGCGCTGGCCGGGGCGCGCCCCGACGTGCGCGAGCCCGAGCGGCACTGCCGGCAGCATCCCGACGACGCGGCGTTCTGCACCTACGGCGGCGCTGCCGCCCGGGAGAGTATCCGCACGCTGGGCGAGATCCCCGACCTCGCCGATCGCCGGGTACGCGCCGTCGTGCTGATGGCGCCGAACGCGGTGGCCTTCCCCGACGAGGCGCTGGCCAGGGTCGCGGTCCCGGTCCGACTGTACGGAGCCGGGCGCGACACGCTCACGCTGGTGCGCTATCACGCCGCGCGGCTGGCCGGGGCCCTGCCGCCGGGAACGGAGTACGTGCTGCTCGAGCGGGCCGGCCACTTTTCGTTCATCACGCGCTTCCCGTGGACGCTGGGCTGGCTCGTCGGCGACGCCGCGCGCGACCCGGCGGGGCTGGATCGCGACGCCCTGCACGCCGTGATCAATCTCGAGATCGTGGATTTCTTCGACAGAACGCTGCGCCCGGCGCGCTGAGCGGTCAGCCCGTCACGCTCTCCAGCATGCGCTTCACGAAGCCGTCGAGGCTCGCCTTGTCGATCCAGCGGACGACGGCGACGAGGTCGTGGTCGGGCGCGATGAAGATCACGTTGCTGCCGGCGCCGCGGGCGGCGTAGCAGGACTCGGGGGCGCTGGGGAACTGCGCGCGGCCGGTGTTCAGCCACCACAGCAGGCCGTACTGCGGATTGACCGGGCACGGCCGGCGCATCGCGTCCAGCCAGCCGGCGTCCAGCAGCGCGCGGCGGTCCCAGGTGCCGCGGCGGTGCACCAGCAGCGCGAAGCGGGCGTGGT
>DASSLH010000696.1:0-17407 GCA_035689625.1 Candidatus Methylomirabilota bacterium
GGGCGAGGCGCGCGAGCCGATCGAGTGGAAGCGCATCGCGATGGCCGGGGTGAGCCGCACGCCGGACACGCGCGTGCGGATCGTCCTCTCCGGCGGCCTCACGCCCGACAACGTCGCCACCGCCGTGCGCATCGTGCGGCCCTACGCCGTGGACGTGAACTCCGGGGTCGAGGCGCGGCCGGGCAAGAAGGACCCCGACAAGGTGCGACGGTTCATCCGCGAGGCGCGGGGCGCGTGAAGAGGACGCTGCCCGACGCGCGCGGTCACTTCGGCAAGTTCGGCGGCCGCTTCGTGCCCGAGACGCTGATGGCGCCGCTGGTCGAGCTCGAGAAGGCCTACGCCGCCGCCCGGCGCGACCGCCGCTTCCAGCGCCGGCTGAGCGAGCTGCTCACGCACTACGCCGGTCGGCCCACGCCGCTCTACCACGCCGCGCGGCTCAGCGAGCACGCCGGCGGCGCGGCGATCTGGCTCAAGCGCGAGGACCTCTGTCACACCGGCGCCCACAAGGTCAACAACGTGCTCGGCCAGGCGCTGCTCGCCCAGCGCATGAAGAAGAAGCGCGTGATCGCCGAGACCGGCGCCGGCCAGCACGGCGTGGCGACCGCGACGGCCTGCGCGCTGCTCGACCTCGAGTGCGAGGTCTACATGGGCGCCGAGGACGTCGAGCGCCAGGCGCTCAACGTCTTCCGCATGAAGCTGCTGGGCGCCAAGGTCATCCCGGTCGAGTCCGGCAGCCGCACGCTCAAGGACGCGGTGAACGAGGCGCTGCGCGACTGGGTCACCAACGTGCGGACGACGTACTACCTGCTCGGCTCGGCGCTGGGACCGCACCCCTACCCGATGATGGTGCGCGACTTCCACACCGTGATCGGCAAGGAGGCGCGCGCGCAGTGCCGGCGCCGGCTCGGGCGGCTGCCCGACGTGGTGACGGCGTGCGTGGGCGGCGGCAGCAACGCCATCGGCCTGTTCCATCCCTTCATCGGCGACCGGCGCGTGCGCCTCGTCGGCGTCGAGCCGGGCGGCAGCGGCATCGCCACCGGCAAGCACGGCGCGTCCATGACCGCCGGCGCCGTCGGCGTGCTGCACGGCTCGATGTCCTACGTGCTGCAGAACGACGACGGCCAGATCGCCACCGCGCACTCCATCTCGGCCGGCCTCGACTATCCGGGCGTGGGACCCGAGCACGCCTACTACCGCGACGCCGGTCGCTTCGAGTTCGTGTCCATCACCGACGAGGAGGCGCTGGGGGGCTTCCAGGCGCTCACGCGACTGGAGGGCATCATGCCCGCGCTCGAGTCCTCGCACGCGGTCGCCCACGCCCTGCGGCTGGCCAAGACGCTGCCGCGGCGCACGGCGATCCTGGTCGGGCTCTCCGGCCGCGGCGACAAGGACGTGCACGTCGTGGCCAGAGCGCTCGGAAAGGACATCGAGTGAGTCGCCTGGACGGGACGTTCGCGCGGCTGCGCGCGCGCGGGGAGCGGGCCCTGATGCCGTACTTCACGGCCGGCGATCCCTCGCTCGCCGACACGCGGCGGCTCATCGTCGAGGCCGAGCGCCGCGGCGCCGACGTCGTCGAGCGGGGCGTGCCGTTCTCCGATCCGCTCGCCGACGGGCCGGTCGTCCAGCGGGCCGGCGCCCGCGCGCTCGCGGCCGGCGCCACGCTGCCGCGCGTGCTGGAGCTGGTCGCCACGCTCCGCGCCGACGGCGTGCGGCTGCCGATCACGCTGATGACCTACTACAACCCCGTGCTCGCCTTCGGCCTCAAGGCCTTCGCGCGCACGGCCGTGGACGCCGGCGCCGACGGCGTGATCGTGCCCGACCTGCCGTACGAGGAGGCCGAGCCGCTGCGGGCGGAGACCGAGCCGGCCGGCCTCGACCTGGTGCAGATGGTGGCGCCCACCTCCACGGCCGCGCGCCTGAAGGCGATCACGCGCGTGAGCCGCGGCTTCATCTACGTGGTCTCGGTCACCGGCATCACCGGCGAGCGCCGCGGGCTGCCGCCCGAGCTCGACGCCCAGATCCGCACGCTGCGCCTGGTGACGACCAAGCCGCTCTGCGTCGGCTTCGGCGTCGCCACGCCCGAGCAGGTGCGGGCCGTCGGCGCCCTCGCCGACGGCGTCATCGTCGGCTCCGCGGTCGTCCGCCTCGTGGAGCAGCACACCGGTGACCCCAAGCTCGTCGACGCCCTCGGCCACTTCGTCGCCGCTCTGAAGGAGCCGCTGAAATCATGACCGCTTGGTTTACCCGGAAGCCGAGCGAGACGGAGGGGACGCCCAAGAAGGTCGTCATCGCCGAGGGCCTGTGGATCAAGTGCGACTCGTGCAAGGAGATCGTCTATCGCGCCGAGGTCGAGCGGGCCGGGCGCGTCTGCCCCAAGTGCCACTATCCGTTTCGCATCGCCGCCCGCGAGCGCATCGGCCTGCTGGCCGACGCCGGCAGCTTCGAGGAGCACCAGAGCGCGCTCAGCAGCGTGGACCCGCTCGGCTTCAAGGACACCAAGCGCTACCGCGACCGCCTGAAGGCGGCCAGGGAGAAGACCGCGGGCGAGGAGGCGGTCGTCACCGGCCTGGCCCGCATCGGCGGCTACCCGGTCGCGCTCTGCGTGTTCGAGTTCGCGTTCCTCGGCGGCAGCATGGGCTCGGTGGTCGGCGAGAAGCTCACGCGCGCCATCGAGCTGGCCATCGACAAGCACGTGCCGGTGATCATCGTGGCCGCCTCCGGCGGCGCCCGCATGCAGGAGGGCATCCTGTCGCTCATGCAGATGGCCAAGACCTCGGCCGCCCTCGAGCGGCTGGCGCGCGCGCGGCTGCCCTACCTGTCGGTGCTGACCGACCCCACGACCGGGGGCGTCACCGCCAGCTTCGCGATGCTCGGCGACGTGATCGTGGCCGAGCCGCGCGCCCTCATCGGCTTCGCCGGCCCCCGCGTCATCGCCGAGACGATCCGGCAGCCGCTGCCGGACGGCTTCCAGCGCTCCGAGTTCCTCCTCGAGCACGGCCAGCTCGACATGATCGTCGAGCGCCGCGAGCTCAAGGACACGCTGCGCCGCCTGCTCGCCTTCTTCGCCGACCAGCCCACGCCGCCGGCATGACGTACGCCGAGGCGCTGGCCCGGCTCCTCGCCCTGCGCGGCGGCGAGCACGCCGGGATGCGCCCGGGCCTGGAGCGGATCGAGACGCTGCTGGAGGCGCTCGCCCGTCCCGAGCGCGCGTTCACGATCGCCCAGGTCGGCGGCACCAACGGCAAGGGCTCGGTGGCGGCGATGCTGGCCGCCGCGCTGCGCGCCGGCGGCCGCCGCGTCGGCCTCTACACCTCGCCCCACCTCGTGTCCTTCCGCGAGCGCATCCGCGTGGACGGCGAGCCCATCGCGGAGGACGCGCTGGCCGACGGCGTCGAGGCGCTCGGCACGCTGTTCGCGCGCCTGGACGTCAGCGTGTTCGAGGCGACCACCGCGCTGGCGCTCGATCACTTCGCGCGCGAGGGCGTGGACGTCGCCGTGCTGGAGGTCGGCCTCGGCGGCCGCTACGACGCGACGACGGTCGGCGCGCCCGCCGTGTCGGTGCTGACGTCCATCGACCTCGACCACCAGGAGTACCTCGGCAACACCATCCGCGAGATCGCCGAGGACAAGTCGCACATCATCCGCGCCGGCGTCGCGCTCAGCGCCGCCCAGGCCCCCGACGCCGCCGCCGTCATCGAGGCGCGCGCGAAGGCGGTCGGCGTCCCGCTGCTGCGCGAGGGGCGCGAGCTGCGCGTCACGCTGCGCGCGCGCGACCTCGACGGCCAGCGGCTGACCTGCGCGGGGCCCGACTGGCGCCTCGACGACCTCCGCGTGCGCCTGCTCGGCGCCTACCAGCCGGGCAACGCGCTGCTGGCCGTGGCCGCCGCGCGCACGCTGGGCGTCGGCGACGAGGGCATCCGCACGGGACTGGCGCGCGCGCGCTGGCCCGGGCGCTTCGACGTGCGCCCGCGTCCCGGCGGCTGGCTCGTGCTCGACGGCGCCCACAACCCCGCCGGCGCGCGCGCGCTCGCCGACTCGCTGACCGCCTACTTCGGCGACGCGCCGATGACGCTCGTGCTCGGCGTGCTGCGCGACAAGGACGCCGCCGGCATCCTGGCGCCGCTGACCGGCCGCGCCCGTCGGCTGGTCCTCACGCGCTCGGACAACCCGCGGGCGGCCGACCCCGAGGCCCTGCGCGCGCTGGCGCCGGCCGCGCTGCCCGTCGCCGTGACCGGGTCGGTGGCCGAGGCACTAGCCGTCGCCGAGGCGTCGCCGCCGACCCCCATCCTTTGTGTCGCGGGTTCGCTGTCCGTCGTCGGTGAGGCGCTCAGCGCCGGCGGCCAGGGCGATAAACCTTGCCCGGTCGAAAATGCGGCTGATAGCATGGAGACTCTTTTGTGACGAGGGTTTTCGAGACATTTGAGAACGTCATGCCGCTTCGCGCTGAGCCTGGCGGCCGCCCTGTTCGGTGCGGCCTGGCTCCCCGGCATATCTTCCGCCCAGGCTCCCGCCGCGCCCCAGGTTCCCGTCACCGTCGACGCCGCCGGCGGTGACGTGACGATCCTGTCGGATCGCCTCGAGGAGGTCGGCCCCGACCGGCTGCTGGTCGCCACCGGCAACGTCGAGATCACGCGCGGCAAGTCGCGGCTGATCGCCGACCGCGTGGAGATCAACCGCGCGACCGGCGACGCCGTCGCCCAGGGCCGCGTGGTGTTCTACGACGGCGAGGACCAGCTGACCGGCCGCCGCATCGACTACAACCTCCGGACCGGCACCGGCGTGGTCTACGACTCCGAGGCGCGCGTGGCGCCGTACTACCGCATCGCCGGCGAGCGCCTGGACCGCCTCGGCGAGAGCATCTACCACGTGCGCAAGGGCGTGTTCACGACCTGCGAGGACGATCCGCCGACGTGGTCGTTCCACTTCGGCGACGGCACTGCCGACCTCGAGGACTTCGTCTACGGCACCAACGCCTCGCTCTGGGTCAAGGACGTGCCGCTGATCCCCTTCGTCCCGTTCTTCGCGGCGGCCATCCGGCGCGAGCGGCAGACGGGCTTCCTGTTCCCGCGCTTCGGCACGTCCGGGCGCAAGGGCTTCATGGCCGAGGTGCCGTTCTACTGGGCGATCTCCGACAGCCAGGACGCGACGATCGCGCCGCTCGTGTACTCGCGGCTCGGCGAGGGCGCGACCCTCGAGCACCGCTACGTGCTGTCGACCGACCAGCGCGGCAGCGAGAGCGGCTTCCTCCTCCAGGAGACGCACCGCAACGGCGCCACCCGCGGCGAGGGCAGCCTGCGGCACGAGTGGTACATCGCGCCCGGGCTCGTCTTCAAGGCCGACGTCAACGGCGTCACCGACGACAACGTGCTGCGCCAGTACGGCGACCGGCTGCAGCAGCGCAGCGCCGACCGGGTGGAGTCCAACGTCTTCCTCACCAAGTCCTGGAACAGCTGGAACTTCGTCGGCAACCTCTTCAACTACCAGGACCTCACGACGCCGCGCAGCGTGGAGCTGCGGCGCCTGCCCGACCTGAACCTGCTCGGCACGCGCCAGCCGGTGCCCGGCATCCCGGGCCTGCTCTACGAGCAGGAGTCCAGCTACGTCAACTTCGTGCGCGCGGTCGGCTCGTCCGGCCAGCGCGTGGACTTGCATCCGCGCCTGTCGCGGCCGGTGCCGGTGGACGGCCTGTTCACGGTGACGCCGTACGCCGGCGGCCGCCTGACGCTGTACGACGCGCGGGTCGTCGGCTTCAGGCAGTTGCCCGGCGTGCCCGGCAACATCGAGATCACCGAGGACACCGCCCGCCTGCGCGAGCTGGGTGAGTGGGGCGTGGACGTGGAGACCGCCCTCTCGCGCGTGTACGCCGTCGACGGCGCCTGGGGCATCGACGCGCTCCTGCACAGCATCGAGCCGCGGGTGGGCTATCAGTGGATCACCGGGCGCAACAAGACGCGGCTGCCGGTGTGGACGCAGGGCCTCGACCAGATCCCGGAGACGGGCCTGGTGACCTACTCGCTGACCAACCGCATCCGCGCCCGGGCGGTGCCGCTGGCGGACAGCGAGCCGCTGCGCTGGGAGCTGCTCCGCTTCGTCGTCGGCAACAGCTACGACACGCGCAACGATCGCGTGGGCAGCATCACCGGCACGCTGATCACGCAGCCGAACGAGCGGCTGCGCTTCCGCACCGACATCGTCCACGGCGTGCACGGCGAGGGCATCGAGCTGCTGACCAGCGACGTCTCCATCCGCCTGCTGACCATCCCGATCAGCCTGTCGGTCGGCTCGCGCTACAGCGACCCTGGCAAGATCAGCTTCGTGACGACCGGGTTCGGCGCCGACCTCTCGCGCTACTTCTACCTGCGCAACACCAACGCGTTCGACACGCGCACCGGGACCTTCGTGGAGGCGCGGGTCGGCGGCGACATCCGCTTCCAGTGCTGGGCGCTGACGGTGGAGTTCGTGCACCGCGAGGGCCGCGCCAGCGACGAGGTCAGCTTCGCGGTGAACCTGCTCGGCGTGGGCGGGCCGTTCCGCACGGCCGTCGGCCTCGGCGCGCTGGAAGGCAGCGGCGAGAAGTGATCCCGTTCCTCGACCTCACGCGGCAGCACCGCGCGCTGCGCGCCGAGCTCCTCGAGGCGCTGGCGGGCGTGCTGGACGGCAGCCGCTTCGTGCTGGGCGGCGAGGGCCAGGCGCTCGAACGGGAGCTCGCCGGACTCGCCGGCGTCGGGCACGGCATCGGCGTCGGCTCCGGCACCGACGCGCTGCGGCTGGCGCTGGCCGCGCTGGGCGTGGGGCCCGGCGACGAGGTCGTCACGCCGGCCTTCTCCTTCGTGGCCTCGGCCACGACCATCGTGATGACCGGCGCCACGCCGGTGTTCGTGGACATCGAGCTCGACACCTACGCCATGGATCCGCTCGCGCTGGAGCGCGTGCTGACCGCGCGCACGCGGGCGATCATGCCGGTGCACCTGTACGGGCATCCGGCGCCGATGGAGCGCCTCGCCGCGCTGGCCCGCGCGCGCGGCCTGGCGATCGTGGAGGACGCCGCCCAGGCCGTCGGCGCCCGCGACGGCGCCCGCCCGGTCGGCGCCTGGGGTGACGTCGCCTGCCTGTCGTTCTATCCCACCAAGAACCTCGGCGCCTGCGGCGACGGCGGCATGCTGCTGACCGACCGCGACGACGTGGCCGACCACCTGCGGCGGCTGCGCCATCACGGCGACACCGGCCGCTACCGGCACGTCGAGCTCGGCTACTGCAGCCGGCTGGACGAGATGCAGGCCGCGCTGCTGCGCGTGAAGCTGCGCCTCCTCCCCGCCTGGACGGAGCGCCGCCGCCGCATCGCCGAGCGCTACCGCGCCGCGCTGGCCGGGCTGCCGCTGGCGCTGCCGTGCGAGCGACCGGGCGCGCGCCACGTCTACCACCAGTTCGCCGTGCGCCATCCCGAGCGCGACGCGCTGGCGCAGCGCCTGGCCGACCTCGGCGTCGGCACGATGATCCACTATCCGGCCCCGGTGCCCGGCCAGCCGCTGTTCGGCGGCGGCGGCGAGAAGGAGTATCCGAACGCGTGGCGGGCGGCCCGCGAGGTGCTCTCGCTGCCGTGCTATCCCGAGCTGACCGACGACGAGGTGGACGAGGTGGCGGCGGCGGTGCGCAGCGCGGTGCAGCGGCTGTGAACCGCACGGCGGAGGCGCTGCGCGCGCGGCTGGCCGCCACGCCGACGGTCGGCATCATCGGGCTGGGCTACGTCGGGCTGCCGCTGGCGGTGGCCTTCGCCGAGTCGGGCGCGACGGTGATCGGCGTGGATCGCGACGCCCGGCGCGTCGCCGCCATCCGGGCCGGGCGCAGCTTCGTCGAGGACGTGCCGACGGCCACGCTGGGCCCGCTGGTGGCGGCCGGCCGCCTCGGCGCCGCCGAGGACGTCGCCGCGCTCAAGGACGCCGACGCGATCGTGATCTGCGTGCCGACGCCGCTCGGCAAGTCCAAGGAGCCCGACATCTCGTTCATCATCGGCGCCGCCGACGCGGTCGCCGCCATCATCCGGCCCGGCCAGCTCGTGGTGCTGGAGTCCACCACGTACCCGGGCACGACCCAGGAGGTGCTGCTGCCGCGCTTCGAGGCACGCGGCCTCGCCGCCGGCGCGGACTTCTTCCTGGCCTTCTCGCCCGAGCGCATCGATCCCGGCAACACGCGCTACACCCTGCGCGACATCCCCAAGGTCGTCGGCGGCCTCACGCCCGCCTGCGGCGAGCTGGTGGCCACGCTCTACGGGCGCATCACGCGGGTGGTGCCGGTCTCCAGCCCCGAGACCGCCGAGATGGTCAAGCTCTTCGAGAACACGTTCCGCTCGGTGAACATCGCGCTCGTCAACGAGTTCGCGATCATGTGCCGCAAGCTCGGGCTGTCGGTGTGGGAGGTGATCGGCGCCGCCGCCACCAAGCCGTTCGGGTTCATGCCGTTCTATCCGGGCCCCGGCCTCGGCGGCCACTGCCTGCCGTCCGATCCGTACTACCTGTCCTGGAAGGTGCGGCTGGAGGGCTACGAGCCGCGCTTCATCACCTTCGCCGACGAGATCAACCGGCACATGCCCGAGTACGTCGTGCAGATGGTGACCGACGCGCTCAACGCGCGCGAGCGCGCGGTGCGCGGCAGCCGCGTCCTCGTGCTGGGCGTGGCCTACAAGCCCAACGTCGCCGACACGCGCGACTCGCCGGCGCTGGAGATCATCGACACGCTGGTGGTGAAGGGCGCGCGGGTGGCCTACCACGACCCCCACGTGCCGTGGGTGAGCGTCAACGGCCGGCGGCTCGAATCCGAGCCGTGGGCGCGGCTGGACCTGCGCGCGTGGGACGTGGTGCTGGTGCTCACCGCCCACGCCGTCTACGACTGGCCGGCGATCGTCGCCGTCGCGCCGCTCGTCATCGACACGCGCAACGCGACGGGAGGCCTCACGCCGCCGCCCGCCAACGTGATCCGTCTGTAAGTGGGGGGCCCCGACATGGCCCCCCCCGCCCCCCCGGGTGGCTCGGGGCGCCCCGGCGGAGCCGTGGCGCCCCTCGGTACGCTCTCCGCCGTCGTCGTCTCGCTGCGGCCGCAGCAGTGGGTCAAGAACCTGTTCGTGCTCGCCGGGGTGATCTTCGCTCAGCGGCTGTTCACACCGGCCCTGTGGACGGCGCTCGGCGCCTTCGCGATCTTCTGCGGCCTGTCGGGCGCCGTCTACCTGCTCAACGACGTCGCCGACCGGACCAAGGACCGGCTGCACCCCGAGAAGCGCCACCGGCCCATCGCCGCCGGCGCGCTGGCCCCGGGACGCGCGGTGGCGGTGGCGCTCGCGCTGAGCGTGGTCGGACTGGCGCTCGGCTTCTGGCTCTCCACCGGCTTCGGGCTGGCCGCGCTGGCCTACGTCGGGCTGCTCGTCGCGTACTCGGCGTGGCTCAAGCACGTCGTGATCGTGGACGTGCTGGTCGTCGCCATGGGCTTCGTGCTGCGCGCGGTCGCCGGCGCGCTGGCCATCGGCGTCGCCATCTCCGGCTGGCTGCTGATCTGCACGATCCTGCTCGCGCTGTTCCTGGCCCTCGGCAAGCGGCGCCACGAGGTCCTCACGCTGCACGAGGGCGCCGCGCGCCACCGGCCGATCCTGGCCGAGTACAGCGCCGGGCTGCTGGACCAGATGATCGCCGTCGTCACCGCGTCCACGGTGACGGCGTACGCGCTCTACACGATGTCGCCGGAGACGGTGGCGAAGTTCCACACCTCGCTGCTGCCCGCCACGCTGCCGTTCGTCCTCTACGGCATCTTCCGCTACCTCTACCTGCTCTATCACCGGCGGCTCGGCGGCAACCCCTCCGAGATCGTGGTGCACGACCGCGCGCTGCTCGTGAACACCGTGCTGTGGCTGGCCACGGTGCTCCTGATCATCTACGGCACGCGCCTGGAGTAGCCGCGTGCAGGTCGGCTTCTTCTTCTGGCCGTTCGACGTTGCCGTCACCCGCAACCTGGCCGCGGCCGCCGACCGCCACGGCTACGACATGGTCGGCATCGCCGACACGCCCGGCAACGCGATGGACCCCTGGGTGGCGGCGACGCTCGCGGCCGAGGCCACCCGCCGGGCGCGCGTCGCGCTCTGCGTGACCAATTTCGTGACCCGCCACCCGGCGGTGTCGGCGGCGGCGATCGCCTCGCTGGACCGGCTGGCGCCCGGCCGGGCCGTGCTCGGCGTCGGCGTCGGCCACAGCGGCACGCGCAACCTGGGCGCCGCCAGCCTGCCGGCCGCCGATCTCGAGGAGGGCGTGACCTTCGTGAAGGCGCTGCTGCGCGGCGAGCGCGCGAGCTATCGCGGCGCTCCCGCGCAGCTGCCGTGGGTCACGCGGCCGAGCCCCGTGTTCGTGGCCGCGTCCCACCCGCGCTCGCTCCGCGCGGCCGGCGCCGCCGCCGACGGCGTGTTCGTCAACTACGGTCTCGGCGCCGACAACGTCGCCGAGTCGGAGGGCGCCGTCGTGGCGGCGGCGCGCGCGGCCGGCCGCGATCCCGAGACGATCGAGCGCTGGCAGATCGCGTGCCTGGACTGCCACGAGGACGGCGACGTCGCGCGGCGCACGATCGGCGCGATCCTCGCCTTCGTCGCCGCCTACATCGTGGGCGGCGGCGACCCCGCCCGCCGCGGCGTGCCGGCGCGCTACCGGGAGCCGCTGCTCGAGCTGCGCCGCCGCTACAGCACGCGGCCCGGCGAGGCCGACGCCGCGCTGGTGCGCGAGCTGGGCCTCTTCGACTACCTCGCCGGGCGGCTGGCGGTGTGCGGCACGCCGGCCGAGTGCCTGGCCCAGGTGCGGGCCGCCCAGGCGGCCGGCGTGCGGCGGCTGATGTTCACGGTGAGCCTGGCCGCCGATCCGCCGCGCACGGTGGCGCTGTTCGGCGAGCGCGTGCTGCCCGCGCTAGAATGACCGAATCATGAAGAGCCAGGTGGCCATCCTCCGCACGCGCCCCGAGACGGTCGTGGACGACTACGGCCGCCTGCTGCGGCTCGTGAAGTACGACCAGGTGCTGCCGCGCGACCAGGACCTGATCCTCAAGCTGAACCTGTCGTGGACGAAGTACTTCCCGGCCTGCTCCAGCCAGCCCTGGCAGGTGGACGGCGTGCTCACGACGCTGCTCGAGGACGGCTACAACCGCGCGCGCCTCTTTCCGGTCGAGAACAAGACCGTCGTCACCAACCCCGTGCAGGGCTGCCGCAACAACAAGTGGCAGCCGGTCCTCGAGCGCCACGGCGTGCCGTTCATCCCGCTGCCCGACGTCGAGTGGATCGTCTACCCGTTCAAGTCACCGCTGCTGAAGCTCAACCGCATCTTCCCCGAGGGCATCGAGATCCCGAAGATGTACGTCGGGCGAAACGTCTGCCATCTTCCGAGCGTGAAGACGCACGGGCACTCCCAGACCACCGGCGCGATCAAGAACGCGTTCGGCGGCCTCCTGAAGGAAGTGCGCCACTACGCGCACGAGTTCATCCACGAGGTCATGGTGGATCTCATGTACATGCAGCGTGAGATCCACCCGAGCGTGTTCGCGGTGATGGACGGCACCGTGATGGGCGACGGGGCGGGGCCGCGCACGATGATCCCGCGCGTGGGCAACGTCATCCTCGCCTCGGCCGACCAGGTGGCGATCGACGCGATCGCGGCGAAGATCATGGGCTTCGACCCGCTCGCCATCCCGTACTTGCGGATGTGCCACGAGCGCGGGCTGGGCGTGGCCGATCCGCGCGAGATCGAGATCGTAGGCGACGCCGACGCCGCCGCGCTGAACATGGGCTTCACGACGAGCCGCAGCCTCGTGATCTGGGGCGACCAGCTGATCCGCCGCGGCCCGCTGCGCCCGCTCAAGCGGCTGCTGCTGCACTCGCCGCTGATGGTCTGGGCGCCGTTCGCCTCCAACGTCTATCACGACTGGCTCTGGTATCCGACCGTCGGCCGCGGGCGCATCCGGCAGTTCGCCGCCACGCCGTGGGGCCGCCTGTTCGAGCAGTACTGAGATGGCGGAGGCCGGGGTCCGCGTCCGCTTCGCGCCGAGCCCCACCGGCCACCTGCACGTGGGCGGCGCCCGCACCGCGCTGTTCAACTGGCTGTTCGCGCGCCACCACGGGGGCGTCTTCGTCCTGCGCATCGAGGACACCGACCGCTCGCGCTCGACCGACGAGAACATCGGTTTCATCGTCGACGCGCTGGCCTGGCTGGGGCTGGACTGGGACGAGGGGCCGCCGGCGCCGGGCTACCGCCAGACCGAGCGCTTCAACCTCTATCGCGCGGCCGCCGAGCGGCTGCGCATGGCGGGCCGCGCCTACTACTGCGACTGCCCGCCCGAGCAGCTCGAGGCCGAGCGCAAGGCCGCCGAGGCTCGCCGGGAAACCTTCCGGTACTCCGGCCGCTGCCGGGACCGCGGCCTGACCGCCGGCGCCCTGCGGCTGCGGATTCCCGACGAGGGCAGCACGGTCGTGCACGACCTCATCCACGGGCCCGTGGTGTTCGAGCACCGCCAGCTCGACGACTGGATCCTGGTGCGCACCGACGGCACGCCGACCTACAACTTCTGTGTGGTGGTGGACGACGTGGACATGCGCATCACCCACGTCATCCGCGGCAACGATCATCTCTCGAACACGCCCAAGCAGGTCCTCTGCTACGAGGCGCTCGGCGACCCGGTGCCGCAGTTCGCCCACGTCTCGATGATCCTCGGCCCCGACCGCAGCCGCCTCAGCAAGCGCCACGGCGCGACGGCCGTGCAGGCGTTCCGCGACGAGGGCATCCTGCCGGAGGCGATGGTGAACTACCTGGCGCGCCTGGGCTGGTCGCACGGCGACCAGGAGATCTTCACGCGGGCCGAGCTGATCGAGCGCTTCGACGTCAAGGACGTGGCCCCGTCGGGCGCGATCTTCGACCGGACCAAGCTCGAGTGGCTCTCGCACGAGTACCTCAAGCGCGCCGATGGCGCGGCGCTGGCCGCGCTGGCCCGGCCGTTCATCGCGCGCGCCGGCCTGACGCCGCCCGCCGACCCCGCCCGGCTGGGAGCGATGCTGGAGACGCTGCGCGAGCGGGCGCGGACGCTCGTCGAGCTGGTCGACCAGGCGTGCTTCTACTTCGAGCGGCCGCGCGAGTACGAGGCCAGGGCGGCCGAGAAGTTCTTCACCGCCGAGGGCGCCGCGCGACTCGACCGGCTGATCGAGCGCCTGCAGGGCGTCGAGCCGTTCGGCGCCGAGGCGATCGAGGCCGCCCTGCGCACGCTCACCGCCGAGCTCGCGCTCAAGCTGGTGGACCTCGCGCAGCTGGCGCGGCTGGCGGTCAGCGGCCGCACGGCCTCGCCGCCGATCTTTCAGGTTCTGGCGCTGCTGGGCCGCGACGAGACGCTGGCGCGCCTGCGCGCCGCCCGGGCCGGGATCGCGGCGTGAGACTCCTGCTCGCGCGCCATGGCGAGTCGGTGTGGAACGCCGAGCGCCGGTTCCAGGGCCACACCGACATCGCGCTGTCCGCGCGCGGCCGGGCCCAGGCCGAGGCGCTCGGCCGCGCGCTGCGCGGCTACCGCGTCGTCGCCGCCTACGTCAGCCCCTTCCACCGCGCCCGCGAGACGGCCGAGCTGGCGCTGCGCGAGCTCGGCGTTCCGCTGACGGTCCTCGAAGAATTGCGCGAGCTGTCGCTCGGCCAGTGGGAAGGCTGCACGGTGGACGAGATCCGCGCCCAGGCCGGGGATCCCTACCGCGCCTGGCTGCGGGCGCCGCACGACTGCCCGCCGCCCGGCGGCGAGCCGCTGCCCGTGGTGAGCGAGCGCGTGCGGGCCGCGCTCGACCGCATCGCGGCCGCCCACCGGCGCGACGACGACGTGCTGGTCATCAGCCACGGCGGCGTGATCAGCGTCTACGCCTGCCACCTGCTCGGCTGCTCGTTCAACCAGCTCTGGCGCCTGCGGGTGGACAACGCCTCGCTCACGGTAATGCGGCCGCCGCGCATCGTCTCGCTCAACGACACTGCCCACCTGGCCGGCGACCTCGCTCCCGCGCACCTGCAGCGCACGACCATCGCGGCGGGCGCGGAGGCGGCGCCGTGAGAGTCTTGCTCGCGCTGTTCGGCGGGATGGCGCTGCTGCTCTATGGCATCCGGCTCAGCGGCGACAGCCTGCAGCGCGCGGCCGGCGGCCGCCTGCGCCAGCTGCTCACCGGCATGTCGCGCAACCGCTTCATCGCCGTGCTGTCGGGCGCCGCGGTGACGGCCATCATCCAGTCCTCGGCGGCGACGACACTGATGCTGATCGGCTTCGTGTCGGCTGGGCTGATGACCTTCCGGCAGACGCTGGGCATCATCCTGGGCGCCGACATCGGCACCACGCTGACCGTGCAGCTCATCGCGTTCCGGGTGACCGACTACGCGCCGGTGCTGATCGGCACCGGCTTCGCGATGACGTTCATCGCGCGGCGCCGGACGCCGCGCGACATCGGCCAGGCGGTGCTGGGCCTCGGCCTGATGTTCCTCGGCCTCAAGCTCATCCTCGACGGCGTGGCGCCGCTGAGGTCGAACGAGCTGGCCGTCGAGATCCTGAAGGTCGCGACGGACTCGCCGATCCTGGCGGTGCTGGTGGCCGCCGGGTTCAGCGCGATGGTGACGTCGTCGGCGGCGACGATCGGCCTGGCGCTGGCGCTCGCCACCCAGGGGCTCATCCAGCCGCCCGGCGCGGTCGCCATCGTGATCGGCGCCAACGTCGGCACCTGTGCCACTGCGCTGGCCGCCTCCGTCGGCGCCACCGCCGAGGCCAAGCGCGTGGCCGCCGCCCACATCGCGTTCAAGCTGCTGGGCGGCGCGCTGCTGTTCCCGCTGATCGGGCCCTTCACGCGGCTGGTGGAGGCCAGCGCCGCCGACCCCGCGCGCCAGGTCGCCAACGCCCACACGTTCTTCAACCTCGGCATCAGCCTGGTGTTCCTGCTCTTCACGCCGTGGGCGGCCCGGCTCATCGAGGCGCTGGTGCCGCAGGCGCCCACCGAGGAGACGCCGTTCCGCTGCAAGTACCTCGACGAGCGGGCGCTCGAGCAGCCCTCGCTGGCGCTGGGCCAGGCCCACCGCGAGGCGCTGCGGATGGCCGACGTGGTGCAGGGGATGCTGCGCGACGCGCTGACCGCGTTCCGCTCCGACAACCTGGCGCTCATCGAGGAGATCGAGAAGCGCGACGACCAGGTGGATTTCCTGGAGCGCGAGATCAAGCTCTTCCTGGCCCGGCTGGGCCGCGAGGCCATGGGCTCCGACCTGTCCCGCAAGGAGATCGGCATGATCTCCTTCATCGGCAACCTCGAGAACATCGGGGACATCATCGACAAGAACCTGATGGAGCTGGCCCGCAAGAAGTACTATCAAGGCCGGCGGTTCTCGGAGCCCGGCTGGCTGGAGATCCAGGAGTTCCACGGCCTGGTCGCCAAGAACCTGGAGCGCGGCATCGCGGCCTTCGCGGCCAGTGACAAGGTGCTGGCCCAGGAGGTGCTGGACCAGCGCCCGCTGATGCGCTCCCGCGAGCGGGAGCTGCGTGAATCGCACCTGGGGCGGCTGCGGGCCGGGCTGGCCGAGTCGCTGGAGACGTCGGAGATCCACTTGGACATCCTCACGAACCTCAAGCGCATCAGCTCGCACGTGTCCGCGCTGATGTTCCCCATCCTCGACGAGGTGTGAGTCCATGAAGAAGATCGAGGCGATCATCAAGCCGTTCAAGCTGGATGACGTGAAGGAGGCGCTCACCGAGATCGGGGTGATCGGCATGACCGTCACCGAGGTCCGCGGCTTCGGGCGCCAGAAGGGCCACACCGAGCTCTACCGCGGCTCGGAGTACACGGTGGACTTCCTGCCGAAGGTGAAGATCGAGGTGGTGGTCGGCGACAGCCTGGTCGACAAGGTCGTCTCGGTGATCGTGGGGGCGGCCAAGACGGGGTCGATCGGCGACGGGAAGGTGTTCGTACTGCCAATCGATGAGTCGATCCGTATTCGGACGGGCGAGACGGGAGAATCCGCGGTCTAGTGGTGTCGGAGTTCTGCGACGCGCAAACTCTTTGGTGAAGGGGGGCTGACGCCCCCCTTGCACCCCCGGCCGATACCCCCCAGCGCGGAACAGTCGGTTTGCTTCCATCCGATCTGTTGACGGCGAATCCGAAAGCTCGGGAGCGCGCGCTCCGCGGGCTTGGGTTTTCGGATCCGAGGGGGGCCAGTTCCAACCTGGAGGCGCTGACTCCAACGCCGCGAGAGGCAGAACTGCTGGGGCCGCTCATGCCGAGACTGATGGCAGAACTCTCGGCGTCGGCGGATCCCGACATGGCGCTGAACAACGTGGAGCGGTATGCGGCGGTCGTCGATCGCCACATCCTGTTTCGCACGCTCGGCGACCATCCGGGGGCGATTCCGCTGCTGGCGCGGGTGGGGGGCGCCAGCCAGTTCCTGGCCGACGCGCTGCGGCGGCGGCCGTCGAACCTCGCCTGGCTGCTGGAGCCCCGCGCGATGCGCGTGTGGCTGCCGGACGACCTCGCCGCCGACCTGGCACAGTCGCTGGAGGCGTTCACCAGCCGCGAGGCGCGCATGAACGCGCTGCGCCGCTTCAAGTACCGCCACGTGCTGCGCATCGGCGCCCGCGACCTGCTCGGCGACGCCGATCTGAGCGTCACGACCGAGGAGCTCTCGCGGCTGGCCGACGTGTGCCTGGCCGAGGCCTGGCGCATGGCCGACGCCGCCGTGCGCGCGCGGGTGGGGGCGCCGCTCGACGGCGACGGCCGCGAGACCGGCGTCGCGATCATCGGCATGGGCAAGCTGGGCGGCGAGGAGCTGAACTACTCCTCCGACATCGACCTGATGTTCGTCTACGGCGCCGAGGGCGACACCGCCGGTGGCCCCGACGGCGCCGTGGCCAACGGTGAGTTCGTCGCGCGCGTCTGCCGCGAGATCGTCGCGATCATCGAGTCGGTCACCGAGGAGGGCTACGTCTTCCGCGTGGACCTGCGGCTGCGCCCCGAGGGCCGCATGGGCGCCGTCGCGCTCTCGCTGGAGGGCTTTCAGACCTATCACCGCGAGCGCGCCGAGCTGTGGGAGCGGCAGGCGCTGCTCAAGGCGCGGGTGGCCGCCGGCGATGCCCGGGTCGGAGCGCGCTTCATGGACTGGGCGCGCGACGTCGTCTACCGCCCCGGCGTGGACGCGCGTATCCTGCCGGCCATCCGCGCGATGAAGCGCGGCATCGACCGCGAGCTGGGGCGCCGCGGCGAGTCGCCCGGCGCCAACGTCAAGCTCGGGCGCGGCGGCATCCGCGAGGTCGAGTTCATCGTGCAGGCGCTGCAGCTGCTGTACGGCGGCGACGATCCCTGGCTGCGCGAGCGCAACTCGCTGAAGGCGCTGTTCCGGCTCACCGAGCG
>DASSLH010000697.1:0-4864 GCA_035689625.1 Candidatus Methylomirabilota bacterium
TCACCCGCACCAGCGCGATGGCCGACATCTACGCGCCGATCCGGGCCGGCAGCGACATCGCGTTCCTGGGCGGCGTGATCAACCACGTCCTCAACCATCCGCGCTGGAACAGCGAGCCGTTCTTCCGCACGTGGCTGCTGCACTACACCAACGCCGCCACGCTCATCAGCGAGACGTTCAAGGACACCGAGGACCTCGACGGCGTGTTCTCGGGCCTCGTGCAGTACAAGGGCGGCACGCCCGAGTGGCCGTACAACGGCTTCGTCGGCGAGTACGACAACAAGTCCTGGCAGTACGCGCGCGGCGGCGGCCGTTCCGGCGCCCAGGGCGAGGCCGCGGCCAACTCCGGGCGCGCCGGCGAGAACTCGGCGGGGGCCAGCGGCCAGCGCGGCGCCGACGGCGCCCCCAGCGCGCCGAAGAGCGGCAAGCCCGGCAACGAGGTGCAGGCGCCGCCGGGGCCGCCGTTCGATCCCCTCGTGAGGGCGCTGCTCAAGCCCCCGCCCGAGCGCGACGAGACGCTGCAGCACCCGCACTGCGCCTTCCAGATCCTCAAGCGCCACTTCGCGCGCTACACGCCGGAGATGGTGGAGCGGGTGACCGGCTGCCCGCGCGACACGTTCCTCAGGGTCGCCGAGGCGATCCTGAAGAATTCCGGGCCGGACCGCACGACCTCGTTCGCCTACGCGGTCGCGTGGACGCAGCACACCAACGGCCCCCAGGTGATCGGCACCTGCGCGTTGCTGCAGCTGCTGCTCGGCAACGTCGGGCGCCCGGGCGCCGGCATCATGGCGCTGCGCGGCCACGCCTCCATCCAGGGCTCGACCGACATCCCGACCCTCTACCACTCGATCCACGGCTACCTGCCGGCGCCCTCGGCACTCAAGAAGCACGCGACGCTGCAGGAGTACCTCGGCTCGGAGACCCTGCCGACCGGCTACTACGGCAACACGCCGAAGTTCATGGTCTCGTACCTGAAGTCGATGTGGGGCCCGGCCGCCACGAAGGACAACCAGTTCGGCTACGACTGGCACCCCAAGATCCTCGGTGATCACTCCCACCTGCCGATGTTCGTCGCCATGAACGACGGCAAGGTCAAGGGCATGCTGCTGATCGGCCAGAATCCCGCCACGTCGCTCAACGCGCGGCTGGAGCGCGCCGGCCTGCGCAAGCTCGAGTGGCTGGTCGTCAAGGACAACTGGGTGCACGAGAGCGCGATGTTCTGGAAGAGCGCGCCCGAGGTCAAGAGCGGCGAGGTCAAGATCGCCGACATCAAGACCGAGGTCTTCTTCTTCCCGTCCTCGCAGGTCGCCGAGGTCGAGGGCAGCTTCACCAACACGCAGCGGATGCTGCAGTGGCACTACAAGGCCGCCGAGGCGCCCGGCGACTGCCGCTCCGACCTGTGGTTCACCTACCAGCTCGGCCGGCGCCTGAAGAAGCGCTACGAGGCGAGCGCCGCCCCGCGCGACGAGGGCTTCCGGCGCCTGCTCTTCGACTACGAGCACGACGATCCCCGGGAGCGCCAGCGCGGCGAGCCGCAGGCGCTGAAGATCCTGAAGGAGATCAACGGCTTCTCCACCGACGACCCCGGCAAGCACCTGGCCTCGTTCGGCGATCTCAAGGACGACGGCTCCACCACGTGCGCCTCGTGGATCTACTGCGGCGTCTTCCCGGCGCCCGACCAGAACCGCGCGGCGAGCAAGCAGCCGGACCCGCCCGGCCAGCCGGGCGCCCAGCTCAACTGGGGCTACGCGTGGCCGGCCAACCGCCGGCTCATGTACAACCGCGCCTCGGCCGACCCGCAGGGGCGGCCGTGGAGCGAGCGCAAGAAGTGGGTGTGGTGGGACGAGGCGCAGAAGAAGTGGGTCGGCTACGACGTGCCCGACTTCACGGTCACCAAGGCGCCGGGCGCCAAGGGCGATCCCAAGGGCGTCGCCATGGACGCGCTGTCGGGCACCGAGCCGTTCATCATGAAGCCGGACGGGCGCGGCTGGCTCTTCGTGCCCAACGGCCTGGTCGACGGGCCGCTGCCCACGCACTACGAGCCGGCCGAGTCGCCGGTGAAGAACCCGCTCTACAAGCAGCAATCCAGCCCCGTGCTCAAGTACTGGAAGCGCGACGACAACGCGCTGGCCGCCGCCGGCGACGGGCGCTTCCCGCACGTGATGACGACGTACCGCCTCACCGAGCACTACCTGGCCGGCGCCATGAGCCGCTGGAACCCGTGGCTGGCCGAGCTGCAGCCGGAGCTGTTCGTGGAGCTGTCGCCCGAGCTGGCCGCCGAGAAGGGCATCCAGAACCTCGACTGGGTCCGCATCAGCACGCCTCGCAGCCACGTGCGCGCCAAGGCGCTCGTCACGCGGCGCCTGCGCCCCTTCACGATCGACGGCAAGGTCGTCCACCAGGTCGGCATGCCGTGGCACTGGGGCTACGAGGGCATCGTCACCGGCGACGTCGTGAACGAGCTGACGTCGCTGGTCGGCGATCCGAACGTCACCATCCACGAGGGCAAGGCCTTCGTGTGCAACGTGGAGAAGGCATAGTCATGGCGCAGGCGATGGGATTCTTCACCGATACGACCGTCTGTATCGGGTGCAAGGCCTGCGAGGTCGCCTGCAAGGAGTGGAACCAGCTGCCGGCCGCCCAGGGCGGTGTCGGCACGCTGTCCGGCGATTCCTACGACAACACGCGCAGGCTCGACGGCATCCACTGGCGGCACGTGAAGTTCGTCGAGCAGTTCACGCCGGACCGCAGCCAGGGCCGCTGGCTCTTGATGTCCGACGTCTGCAAGCACTGCGTGCGGGCCGGCTGCCTGGAGGTGTGCCCGACCGGCGCGATCATCCGCACCGAGTTCGACACGGTCGTCATCCAGTCCGACGTCTGCAACGGCTGCCGCGACTGCATCGGCGCCTGCCCGTTCGGCGTCATCGACATCAACCCGGTGTCCGGCACCGCGCAGAAGTGCACGCTCTGCTACGACCGCATGCAGGTCGGGCTCACGCCGGCCTGCGCCAAGGCGTGCCCCACCGCGTCGATCCAGTTCGGGCCCATCGACGAGCTGCGCAAGCGGGCGAGCAGCCGCGTGGAGCAGCTGCACGGCGCCGGCGAGTCCCGCGCCCGCCTCTACGGCGCCGACGACACGATGCTCGGCGGCCTCAACTCGTTCTTCCTGCTGGTGGATCGCCCCGAGGTCTACGGCCTGCCGCCCGATCCCAAGCTGCCCACCCGCAACGTCAAGTCCAGCTCCTGGCTCTCGCTCCTCGGCGCCGTCGTCGTCGGCCTGGCCGGGCTGGTGAGCTTCCGCACGCGGGGGAGCCGGCCATGAGCGCGCCGTCGAGCACCTACTTCACCGCGCCGCCCGAGTGGCAGTGGCTGATCATCCTCTACTTCTTCCTCGGCGGCATCGCCGGCGGGGCCTACATGCTGGCCGCGCTGATCGACCTCTTCGGTCGCCCGCTCGACCGGCCGCTGGCCCGGCTCGGCTACCTCATCGCGTTCCCGGTCACGGTCGTCTGCGGCCTCCTGCTGATCGTCGACCTGCGCCGGCCCCTGCGCTTCTGGCACATGCTGCTGCAGTCCGAGACGCTGCGGCCGATGTTCAAGGCGTGGTCGCCGATGTCGGTCGGCTCGTGGGCGCTGCTGCTGTTCGGGCTCTTCGCCTTCCTGGCGTTCCTCGGCGCCCTCGCCGAGAGCGACCCGCCGCGCTGGCCGGGCCTGACGCCGCTGCGGCCGCCCGGCATCCCCGGCCGCGTGATCGCGGTCCTGGGCGGGGCGCTCGGCTTCTTCGTCGCCGGCTACACCGGCGTGCTGCTCTCGGTCACCAACCGGCCGTTGTGGGCCGACACGAACCTGCTCGGCCTCGTGTTCCTCATCTCGGGCGCCTCGACCGCCGCCGCGCTGCTGGCGCTTCTCGGCCGGCGCCGCGCCGCCACCGGCGTCATCGGGCTGCACTCGCTGGAGCGCTTCGACAGCCTCATGCTGGTGCTCGAGCTGCTCGCGCTGATCGCCCTGATCGTCTCGCTGGGCGGCGTCGCCCGCGTCTGGCTCAGCGCGTGGGGCATGCTGTTCGCGCTCGGCGTGGTGCTGCTCGGCATCGTGGCGCCGCTGATCCTCTACTGGCGCTCGCTGCGCCTCGGCGTCCCCGACGTCGGCGGCGCCGCCGCCGCCGCGCTGGTGCTGATCGGCGGCTTCCTGCTGCGCGTGGTCATCATCCTGTCGTCGGAGGGCGTCTGATGCTGCGCGCCCGGCCGTTCGCGCTCGGGCTGGCGGTGGCGCTCGGGCTCGGCGCCGCCGCCTGCACCAGTCCCGAGGCCACGCGCATGCGCGCGGGCGGGCCCGGCGCCGATCCCGGCAACCGCGGCCGTGTCGTGCGCATGCACGAGGGCTCGCGGCCGTACTGGCGCACGCCCCGCCGCGTCGCCTCGGACCAGCAGGGCCCGCTGGCGCCGGCGCGCCAGGCCGACCGTCTGAGTCGCGGCGGCCAGTCCGAGCCAGCCGCCTCCCCGGCGCCGCGCTAGTCGTGGCGACCGCCACCGCGAGCAGCCTGGCCGACGTGGCGCGACGCCGTCAGGAGGCGCGGCCGTGGCTCGCGCTGCTCGACGCCGTGGCCGCGGCGGCGTCGGATCCCGCCTGGCGCGCCTGCGTGCCGGCCGACGGCGCCGAGGCCACGCCCTGGCTGGCCGGCCGCACGCTCGTCCTCGACGAGCGGCCGCTGCGCCGGTGGACACGCCGCCTCTTCGAGACCGCCGCCGCGGCCAGGGGCGCCGCCCTGTCGCTGGCGCGCGCGGCGGACGCCGACGTCGAGCAGCTCCTGGCGCTGTTCGAGGCCGCGCTCGAGCAGGACCTGGCGCGCCTGCGGGCGGCGGCG
>DASSLH010000698.1:0-3421 GCA_035689625.1 Candidatus Methylomirabilota bacterium
ATGCCGGGCGCGAAACTTTCACCCGCCGCCGTCAGCGGCGGCGCGCCGTGGCGAGCACGTGGGCGCGCGTGAGCGTGCGCCCCCCCTCCTCCAGGAACTTGATGTAGCGGAACCAGCGGCCGTCGGAGCGCCACCTCTCCTCCAGCCCGATGGCCGCCGCCAGCGCCTCCTCGACGGAGGCGAAGCGCTGCACGTCGCGCTCGACCTCCAGGTGCTCGACGGCGAGACCCGCCGCAGTCAACCGCGCGCCCAGCCGCTCCTCGTCGTAGGCGAAGCGCGAGGGCCGGCCGGTCTCGCGCCACTGGTCGGCGTGAAACGCTACCAGCGCCAGCGCGCCGCCGGCAGACAGCGCGCGGGCGGCGCTGTCGATGATGCGGTCGGAGACGCACAGGTGGGCGACGACCAGCGCGAGGCGGTCGAGGCCCGGCAGGTCGCGATAGCCGCGCTCGGCGTCGGCGTCGTGCTCGACGAACTCGACGTTGGCCAGGCCGGCGGCCTCGGCGCGACGGCGGGCCTCGGCGAGCGCAGCGACGTCGCGGTCGAGGCCGACCACGTGGCGGCAGAACGGAGCCAGCGCCAGCGCGAGCCGGCCGCTTCCGGTGCCGACGTCGAGCACGTCGCGGCCGGCCAGCGGCTCGGCCCGGAGCAGCGCCCAGAAGCGCGGGCTGACGCCGGCGGGCGCGCTAGCCGGTGACGGCTCCCTCGGAGGCGCTGGAGACGAGCCGGGCATACTTCGCCATCGCGCCCCACGTGTAGCGCGGCTTCGGCCGCTTGACGGCCTTCAGGCGCTTCTTGAGCTCGGCCGCGGACAGCTCCACGTCGAGGCGGCGCTTCTTGATGTCGATCACGATCGTGTCGCCGTTGCGAAGGGCGGCAATCGGGCCGCCGTCGGCCGCCTCCGGCGCGACGTGGCCGACCATGAAGCCATGGGTGGCGCCCGAGAAGCGCCCGTCCGTCATCAGCGCCACGCTCTTGCCGAGGCCGGCGCCCTGGATGGCGCCGGTGACGTGCAGCATCTCGCGCATGCCGGGGCCGCCCTTGGGTCCTTCCCAGCGGATCACGATGAAGTCGCCCGCCCTGATCTTGCCGGCCTTCACCGCCGCGAACGCGTCCTCCTCGCGGTCGAACACGCGCGCCGCCCCGCGGAAGACCGGCTCCTCGTGGCCGGCCAGCTTGGCCACGCAGCCGTCGGGCGCCAGGTTGCCGCGCAGGATGGCCAGGCCGCCGTGCGGCGCGATCGGGTTGGCGAGCGCGTGGATGACCTTCTGGCCCGGCGCCTCGCGCGCCGCGCGCGCCTCCTCGCCGATGGTGCGGCCGGTGACCGTCATCTCCTTGGCGTGCAGCAGCCCGGCGTCGAGCAGCCGCCGGGCGATGACCGCCATGCCGCCGGCCTCGTACATCTCCGGCGCCGTGAAGCTGCCCCACGGCTTCATGTCGGCCAGCAGCGGCGTCTTGCGCGAGATCCGGTCGAACTCGTCGATCGTGAGCTTGACGCCGGCTTCCCGGGCCACGGCCAGCAGGTGCAGGACCGCGTTCGTCGAGCCGCCGGTGGCCATGACGCCCGCGATCGCGTTGGCGAGCGCGTTCTTGGTGATGATCTGGCGCGGCGTGATGCCCTTGCGCAAGAGGTCCATCGCCATGCGGCCGGTCTGGTAGGCGATCTCCTCCTTGTGCGGGTCGGGGGCCGGCACGTCGTTGAAGTTCATCGGGGAGACGCCCAGCATCATGAACGCGGTGGACATCGTGTTGGCGGTGAACTGGCCGCCGCAGGCACCCTCGCCGGGGCAGGCCGCGCACTCGATGGCGTGCAGCTCCTGGTCGTCGATGCGGCCGGCGTTGCGGGCGCCAATCGCCTCGAAGATGTCCTGCACGGTCATGCGCTTGCCCTTGTACTCGCCGTACATGATCGAGCCGCCGTAGAGCATGACCGACGGCAGGTTCAGCCGGGCCATCGCCATCACCATGCCGGGGATCGTCTTGTCGCAGCCCGACAGCGTGACGAGGCCGTCGAAGAGATGGCCGCGGGCGACGAGCTCGACGGAGTCGGCGATCCAGTCGCGGCTGATGAGCGAGGCCTTCATCCCCTCGGTGCCCATCGCGATGCCGTCGGTGACCGAGATCGTGTTGAACTCGATCGGCGTGCCGCCGGCCGCCCGCACGCCCTCCTTGACCTTCTCGGCCAGCTTGCGGTGGTTGGCGTTGCACGGCGTCAGCTCGATCCAGCAGTGCGCGACGCCGATCAGCGGCCGCGACAGGTCCTCGTCGCTGAAGCCCACCGCCCGGAAGTACGAGCGCGCCGCCGCGCGGTCCGCCCCGTCCAGCAGCGCCCGCGACTTGTGACGTGGATCAAAGGCCATGGAAAGACGCCTCCTAACCGCCAGCGTGTCGAGGAGTGCCCCGGCTCCGCCGGGGCGCTCCGAGCCGCCAATGGGGGGTATGGGGGGCCATGTCGGGGCCTCCCATCTACAGGTTGATCGCGCTATGCACGCAGTTGCTGATGAGGTCCAGGCGCTGGTTGTGCCAGGGATCGGGGATGCGGCTGTTGGTCAGGTACGCGAACGACACGCCGGACTCCGGATCGCCCCAGCAGTAGGACGAGCCCACGCCGCCGTGGCCGAACGTGCGCGGCGACGCCAGCGCGCCCAGCCCGCGGATCGTCGGCGTGGTGCCGCGGCTGTGGGGGCCGAGCCCCCGGTGCATCGGCATGCCCATGTAGCCGTCCACCGTCTCGCCGGTGAAGTTGCGCGTCACGTACTGCACCAGCCGCGGCGAGAGCAGCCGCACGCCGTCGAGCGTGCCACCGTTGACCAGCATCTGGTAGAACGCGGCCATCGCCCGCGCCGTCGCGTAGCCGCCGCCGCCCGGCGTGCCCGCCTTGCGGAACACGGCGTTGTTCTCCTCGACCCGGCGCACGGTCCGGCGGCCGTCGGCCGAGGGCTCGTGCATGTCGGCCGCGCGCTTGCCCTCGACCTCCGGCAGGCCGACGAACAGCTCGCCGGCGAGCCCCAGCGGCTCGATGACGTTGTCGCGGATGAAGGCGCGATAGTCCTGCCCGGTCAGCGCCTCGATCAGCACCGCGGCCGTCCAGTGAGCGGCGCGGCCGTGATAGAACACGCGGCTGCCCGGCGTCCACTCGAGCGTGAAATTGCAGACGACGCGGCGGAGCAGCTCGTGGTCCTCCCACGCCTCCTTCGGCACGTCGGCGTTGGGAAAGCCGCCCTGGTGCGTGAGGAGCTGGATCAGCGTGATCTCGCCCTTGCCGTTGGCCTCGAAGCCCGGCACGTGCTCGGCGACGGTGTCGGTGAAGCGCAGCGCGCCCCGCTCCACCAGCAGCCACACCGCGCAGGCGGTGACAACCTTGGTGTTCGAGTACAGCAGCCACAGGGTGTCGTCGGCGGCCGGCTGCGGGCCCGGCTCCAGC
>DASSLH010000699.1:0-2819 GCA_035689625.1 Candidatus Methylomirabilota bacterium
CGTCGCCGGCGTGCTGCTGGAGGCGCACGCCGACGACATCGTCCTGGCCGACGCGCGGGCCGGCGTGCGCGGCGCGCCCGACCGCGCGCTGGGGTACGCCGAGCTGGCGCGCACCGTGCACTTCCGCTCCAACGCGCTCGAGGGGCTGGAGCCGAGCCTGGAGGCCACCGTGCACTACACGAATCCGCAGGCGTGGACGTTCACCAACGGCGCCCACCTTGCGGTCGTCGAGATCGACGTCGAGACCGGCCGCGTGCGCGTGCTGCGCTACGTCGCGGTGGACGACTGCGGGCGCATCGTCAATCCTGCGCTCGTCGAGGGCCAGATCGCGGGCGGCGTCGCCCAGGGCATCGGCGGCGCGCTGCTCGAGCGCTGCGTCTACGACGACGCCGGCCAGTTGCTGACCGCGACGCTGATGGACTACGCGGTGCCGACGGCGGCCGACCTGCCGGGCTTCGAGCTGCACCACCTGGAGACGCCGGGGCCGTCCATCGCCGGCGGCTTCAAGGGCGCCGGCGAGGCCGGCACCACCGGCGCGCCGGCGGCCGTGCTCAACGCCGTCAACGACGCGCTGGCGCGCCTCGGCGGGCAGACCGTCTGGGAGACGCCGGTGACCGCCGAGCGCGTGCTGCGCGCGCTCGGACGGCTCTGATACACTTCCGCTCGTTCCGGAGGGCAGGCCATGGCGGTGGGCTCGCTGCTGCACTACGCGCTCGAGGTGCCCGACCAGACGGTCGGCGAGAAGTTCTATCGCGCCTTCGGCCTCGTGGACGAGGCGCGGCGTGACGCCGCCGTGCACCTGCGGCCGGCGCCGGGCCGGCGCGACAGCGTGCTGCTCTACGGCGGGCCCAAGAAGCGGCTGCACCACCTGGCCTTCGGCGCCGCCGGCGACGACTACGCGGCCACGCGCGAGGCGGTCCGCCGGGCCGGAGCTCGTGAGATCGAGCCGCCGAGCGGCGCGCCGGAGGGCGGCTTCTGGCTGCGCGATCCCGACGGCAACCTGCTCAACGTGCGCGACGAGGCGGCGCCGCCGGCGCCGGCCGATCCGCCGCTGCGCGTGAACAGCCCCGGCCACGTCGGCCGCCAGGTCGAGCGCGGCGCGCCCGAGGCGGGCGCGAGCGCGACGCCGCGGCGGCTCGGCCACGTCCTGCTCTTCACGCCCGACGTGGATCGCCAGCTCGACTTCTACACGCGCGTGCTGGGGCTCAAGCTCTCCGACCGCTGCCAGAAGATCATCGCGTTCCTGCGCTGCACGACCGACCATCACAACGTCGCGTTCCTGACCTCGAAGGGGCCCGGCTTCCACCACGGCTCGTTCGAGGTGGGCAGCGTGGACGAGATCGCGATGGGGGCCGTGCGCATGCAGGAGCGGGGCTTCTCGCCGGGCTGGGGCCTGGGCCGCCACGTGATCGGCTCGAACTTCTTCTACTACATGCGCGATCCGTGGGGCTCGTTCGCCGAGTACTTCCACGACCTCGACTACATTCCCGAGACGTGCGCCTGGCAGCCGCGCGATTTCCCCGAGGGCGACGCGCTCTACCGCTGGGGGCCGCCGGTGCCCGACGACTTCGGGCTCAACCGCGAGGTGGAGGCCTAGCCGGACCCGTGGCCGCGCGCCGCCTGCTCGTCACCGGCCTCAGCGGCCTCATCGGCAGCGCGCTCCACGAGGCGATCGAGGGCCGGTACGCGCTGCGCGGTCTCAACCGCCGCCCGGTGGCGGGCGTGGAGTGCCACCTGGCTGACCTCGGCGACCTCGACGCCATCCAGCCGGCGTTCAAGGACATCGACACGGTCGTGCACCTGGCCGCCGCCGCCGGCGACAACCAGCCGCCCGACAATCTGCTGCGCTCGAACGTCCTCGGGACCTACAACGTCTTCGAGGCCGCCCGGGGCGCGGGCGTCGGGCGCGTGATCTTCGCCAGCAGCGGCGCGACCGTCGCCGGCTGGGAGCGCGAGCCACCGCTCAGCCACGTCGTGAGCGCGCGCTACGACGACGTCGGCTCGTGGTCGCCGCTCACCCACGAGACGCCGATCCGGCCCGGCGGCCTCTACGGCGCGACGAAGGTCTGGGGCGAGGCGCTCGCGCGCGTGTACGCCGACAGCCACGGCATGTCCATGATCTGCCTGCGCATCGGCCGCGTGCGCGCCGAGGACCGGCCGACGTCGGCGCGCGAGTACTCGGTCTTCTGCAGCCAGCGCGACGTGGTGAGCATGATCGTGGCCTGCATCGAGGCGCCCCCGACGCTGCGCTTCGACGTCTTCTACGCCGTCTCCGCCAACCGCTGGAGCTATCGCGACGTCGGCCACGCGCGCGCCGTCCTGGGCTGGGCGCCGCAGGATCGCGCGGAGGATTACCGCTAGCGCCGGCGCGCCTCGCGCCTCACGGGCCGCCGGCGGCGAGCAGCTCGTCCAGCTCGGCCCGGCACTGCACCTTCAGCCGGAGCTGACCGGCCAGCTGCGCCGTCAGCTCCTGGCCGTGGCTGGCCGGATCGTCGAGGACGACGGTGGTCGGCGTGGCGACGTCTTGAAGCCCGACGCGCTTCTTGCACTCTTCCATCGCCGCCTGCGCCTTGGCGCGCCGCTCGGCGGCGACCTTCGCCGGGTCGGTGCGATCGCAGGCGACGAGCGGCAGCGTCAGCGCGACGAGGACCATGAGCGTTCGCATGGCTTGCTACCCTAGCACGCCTCGACGCGGAGGCGCGCACGCGGCGCGCCAGGCGGACGAGCAGCGCGCCGAGCGACGGCCATCGCGCCCCACATCGCGATGGGCTGGGCGTCGAGCCGGGGTTTCGTTCCCCAGGGGCGGGGAGCGGTGACGC
>DASSLH010000700.1:0-6465 GCA_035689625.1 Candidatus Methylomirabilota bacterium
AGTCGGGCCACCGGTAGATCAGCGCGCCGTCCCGTTCCTCGCGCGCGCCCTCGAGAACGCCCGCCCATTGCGTGTCGGCGCGCTCGGCCGAGCGCGCGCCGCCGCAGCCCGACGATCGCCCCCGGCGGCGGCGGATCGGGCGGCATCGGCGGTGGCTTTCGCCAGTGACCGCGCGGCGGCTCGTCAGGCGACTCGACGATCTGCACGACGATGCCGAGCGCCTCCTTGGGATGCAGGAACGCCTCCGACCACGCGGGGTCGGAGGCGTCGTGGCCGACGATGCGATAGCCGCGCTCGGCGGCCCGCGCGCAGGCGTCGGCCAGGCTCGGCACCCGGAAGGTGACGTGATGCACGCCCGGCCCGCGCGCGGCCAGGAAGCGATGCAGGAAGCCGTCCTCGCCCCGCGGCTCCAGCACCTCGAGGTGGCCGCCGTTGGCGTAGCGCCAGGTCGCCCACGTGTAGGCGGCGGAGGCCGCGCCGATCGCGGGCACGCCGCCCAGCGCGCCGGCGAGCACCGCGGGCGCGTCGGCGATGCGGGCGGCGGCGATCGCGATGTGATCGAACCGAATGGCAGTCGTGGTCATCGCCCGATTGTACTGACGCCGCTCATCGCTGAGTCGACGGCGCCCACGCCGTCGTGCGGCCGGCCAGGGTCTCCCAACGGATGCGCTCGCCGCGCGCGGTGCGGGCGAGCGGGTCGCGGTCCCAGCGCCGGTGGAACAGCCACCCGCGCGGGTAGCGATCGCTGTCGGCCTGCACGCGCACGGCCAGCGCCAGCACGGCGCGCAGCCGGGCGCGCAGCCGCGCCGATTCGGGGGGCGTCAGCGTGCGGGCGGGCCGGCGGGGGTCGATGCCGGCCTGGTAGAGGACCTCGTCGGCGATCCAGTTGCCGACGCCGGCGGCGAACGACTGGTCGAGCAGCAGCGCCTTCATCGGCGCCGTGCGTTCGTGCACCAGCGCGAAGAAGCGCGCCGGCGAGGGCAGCTGGCGGAGCGCATCGAAGCCCAGCCCCGACAGCGGCGGCTCGGCCCGCGGATCGCGGCGCAGGCGGATGCGCCCCAGGCGCCGCGCGTCGGCCATCACCAGCTCGCCGCCGTCATCGAAGGTCAGCCGCAGGCGCGCGAAGCGCGGCGGCCAGCCGGCCGGGGCCGAGCCGCGCGAGGACATCAGCCGCAGCGGCGGCCGCCGGGGCACGTGCAGGCCGCCCGTCATGCCGAAGTGCAGGAGCAGCCACGGCCGGCGGTCCAGCTCGAGCCACAGGTGCTTGCCGTGGCGGCCGACCGCCAGCACGCGGCGGCCGGTGAGCGCGGCGCGCAGGCGCACGGGTGTGGGCTCGATGACGATCGGATCGGCGGCGCACCACACGGCGGCGATGCGCCGGCCGACCGAGACGCGCGCGGCCAGCCGCCGCGCCGTCTCGACCTCCGGCAGGTCGGGCATCGCGCGCGCTTACTGCGCCACGATCTCGAGCAGCTCGACCTCGAACACCAGCGTGGCCCCCGGCTTGATCCTCGGCGGCGCGCCCCGCTCGCCGTAGGCGGTGTCGGACGGGCAGACGAGCCGGCTCTTGCCGCCGACCTTCATCTGCTGCAGGCCCTCGGTCCAGCACTTGATCACGCCGTTGAGCGGGAACGTCACCGGCTGGCCGCGCTGCACCGAGCTGTCGAACACCGTGCCGTCGGTCAGCGTGCCGTGGTAGTGGACCTTCACCTTGTCGGTCGCCTTCGGCGAGGGCCCCGTGCCGGGCTTGAGCGTGACGAGGATCACGCCGGAGTCGAGCTTCTTGGCGTTCGGCTCGGCGGCGGCCTTGGCCAGGTAGGCCTCGCCCGCCTTCTTCTCGGCGGCGGCCACCACGGCGGTCCGCGCGCTGCGCAGGGCCTGGATCTTGCCCATGTACTCCTGCGGCTCGACCTTGTGCGGATGGCCGAGCACGCCGTCGGTGAGGCCGGCCTTCACGGTCTCCAGCTCGCCGGGCTTGAGCCCGAACGCGTCCAGCTGCCGGCTCAGCGCGATCCCGAGCGCGTACAGCGTCTTGTCCTCCTCCGACTTCAGCTCCTGCGCGGCCGCCGGCGACAGCGAGGCCAGCAGCAGCAGGATCACGGTGAGCACGAAGCAGCGGCGCATGCGGACTCCTTCCTCGATGGATGGTGGGAACGGATCGGTCAGTCGAGCACGGCCGTCTTCTGCCGTGCGATCAGCTCGAAGTCGATGGCGGCGCCCAGCCCGGGGCCGGCCGGCGCGTGCACGAGCCCGGCGCCGTCTACCTCGATGTCCCGGGCCAGGCCGTACTTCTGGGCGGCGGCCGGCAGCAGCACCTCGAAGAACTCGCAGTTGCGGATCGCCATCGTCACGTGGAGGTTGGCGACGTTGTTGAGCGAGTTGCCGCCGTGGTGGATCTCGAAGTTCATGTGGAACGCCTCGGCCAGGTGCGCGGACTTCACCAGCGGCGTGATGCCGCCCTTGACGGCGACGTCACCACGCAGGTAGTCGGTGGCGCGGGCGACGATCCACGGCGCCAGCGCGGTGAAGCCCCCCGGTGCGTACTCGGTGGCGAGGATCGGGATTGCCAGCTGCTGCTTGAGCTTGACGTAGTTGTAGACGTCGTCGTCGGCCAGCGGATCCTCGTACCAGTGGAAGTCGAGCGCCTCCGCGACGCGGCCGACGCGCAGCGCCTCCGGATACTGGTAGGCCCACGTCGAGTCGAGCATGACGGTGTAGCCGTCGCCCACGGCGCGCCGCACCGCCTCGCACACCGCGATGTCGGTCGCCGGCTCCGTCGGCGGATGGATCTTGTAGGCGCGCCAGCCCTCGGCCTTGAAGCGCGCCGCCTCCTCGGCGTAGGCCTCGACGCTGCCCAGCACGGCGGACGAGGCGTAGGCGGGCACGCTCTCGCGATAGCCGCCGAGCAGCCGGTGGATCGGCAGCCCGGCGATCTTGCCGCCCAGGTCCCAGAGCGCGACGTCCACGGCACCGATGGCCCTGAGCGTGGTGGAGCGGCTGCGCTGCCACATCGCCTGCCACAGCCGCTCACGGTCGAGCGGGTCCTGGCCCAGCACCAGCGGCTTGAGCACGCGCAGCAGCGAGTGCGCATCCAGCGCCGCGCCGCGCATCGCCGAGCCGAGGAAGGCGTGGCCCTCCAGGCCGTCGTCGGTGCGCAGGGTGAGCAGGCCCAGCTCGCTCGAGCCGCTGAACCGGCCGGTGTGCCGGCCGTAGGTCGTGGCCGGGATCCCACCCCAGGCGAACAGGGTCAGCGTGACGTCGGAGATCTTCATGCCGACCGGCGTAGCCTACCACGCGACCGAGCGGACGCGGGTGGTCCGCGCCTTGCAATTGAGGACGGCGGGGAGGGTTGCCATGGTGGTCGTGGCTCGCAACTGGTGGGCGCTCGTCCTGCGCGGCCTGCTCGGCATCGCGTTCGGCGTCTTCGCCGTGCTGCTGCCGGCGGCGGCCTTCGCAGCGCTGGTGCTCGTCTTCGGCGCCTACGCCTTCGTGGACGGCGTCTTCAACATCGTCGCCGCGCTGCGGGACTCTCGCGGCGAGCGGGGCTGGTGGGCGCTGCTCCTGTCCGGCATCGCCGGCATGCTGACCGGCATCATCACCCTCGCGGCCCCGGCGCTCGCCGCGGTGGTGCTGCTCTACGTCATCGCGGGCTGGGCGATCGTCACCGGTGGGCTCCAGATCGCCGCGGCCGTGCGGCTGCGGCGGCACATCACCGGCGAGTGGCTCATGGCCCTCAACGGCGCACTGTCCATCGCCTTCGGCGTCCTCGTGATGCTGGCGCCGCTGCTCGGCGCGCTCGCCGTCGTGCTCCTCATCGGCGCCTACGCGTTCGTCTCCGGGGTGCTGCTGCTCGCGCTCGGCTTCCGGCTCCGGGGCGCCGTCCGTCGTGCCCCCGAGCGCGAGATGCGGAGAGCGGCATGACCACCGTGAAGGTCCGGCGGCTGCCGACCGACCCCGGGAAGCTCACGCTCGGCCAGCTGCTGGCCGTGCACGAGCGGATGTTCGGGCCGCTCACCCCGCAGGCGCGGGCGCGGCTCACGGCCGCGGCCGCGGCGGAAGAGGCCGCGCCCGGCTGGCCGGGCATGGACGGCCTGGCGGTCTGAGGACCGCGGTCAGCCGCGGCGCTGAAAGAGACGCTCGGCGGCCGACGGCGGCCGGGTGCCGGCATCCTGGCCGCCGCGGGCCAGGCGCGCGAGCAGTCGCACCTGGCGCGCGAGCAGCCGGCGCTGGTGCAGGAACACGCGCATCATCTCGCCCAGCACGATGAACGGCGCGCCGGCCAGCAGCCCGGAGATCACCAGCACGATCGCCGTGAGCGCGCGCTCGAGGACCGCCTGGCCGGCGAGCGTGCCCCATGGCATGTCGAGCGTGACGGCGGCGATCGCCAGGAGCACGCCACCCACGACCAGCAGCATGCCCAGGATCACGAGCGCGGTCGCCCAGAACGCGGCGAAGCGGTAGCGCGCCATCGCGAGGCCAGCGTACCAGACAGGGAGGTCCCCGTCGCGTTACGATGGGCGCCCGGCCTCCGCCGGTCCAGGAGACGACCATGCGCACGACGCCGCTGGCCCTCGCGCTCGCCGTCCTCGCCCTGTTGCCGCTGACCGCCGCGGCCGCCGAGGAGACGCCCCGCATGGGCGGCGTCCTCAAGGTCGCGACCATCGGCGAGCCGCCCACGCTGGACATCGCCATGAGCACCGCCACGCAGGTCTACGAGATCATGTGGCACGTCAGCGAGTCGCTCGCCATCGCCGGCCTCGGCTTCAAGGAGTTCTACCGGCTCGATCCCGGCCTGTTCTTCCCCGAGCAGCCGTGGCACTCGACGGCCTCGGCGGCGCTCTACGACCAGAAGAGCCCCGAGAAGGCGCGCCGGCTGCTGCAGGAGGCCGGCTACGCCAGGCAGCCGGTGCGCTGGATGACGAACACCGAGTACGACTTCATGTACAAGAACGCGCTGGTCGCCAAACAGCAGCTGGAGGCGGCCGGCTTCGTCGTGGACCTGCAGGTGATGGACTGGGCGACGCAGAACCAGCGCATGGAGAAGCCCGAGCTGTGGGACGTCTTCTCCACCGGCTTCGTGTTCTCCGCCGATCCCGCCCTGCACGTGGCGCTGCGGTGCACGTTCGCCGGCTGGTGGTGCAACGAGGAGAAGGAGCGCCTGATGGCCGACCTGCGCACGGAGTCGGACGCCAGGAAGCGCAAGGCCATCATCGAGCGGCTGCAGACGGTCTTCTACGAGGACGTCGGCAGCGTGAAGCTGGCCGACTACTTCACGCTGGACGCCGCCCGCCGCGAGCTGCGAGGGCCGTTCCGGACCGCGCCGCGCATGTACTTCTGGAACTCGTGGCTGGCCCGATGAGCCCCCGCCCGACCGACAAGCGCCCCGTCCACGCCGCCCGCGGCATGATCGTCACCAACCATCCGCTGGCCTCGGCGGCCGGCGCCGAGATGCTGGCCGGCGGCGGCAACGCGGTGGACGCGGCCGTCGCCGCGCTGTTCGCGCTCAGCGTCGTCGAGCCGATGATGGTCGGCGTCTTCGGCGCCGGCCACGCCCACCTCTTTCTCGCCGGCGGCCGCCACACCGTGCTGGACGGCTACACGGCCGCGCCGGCGGCGGCGCGACCGGACATGTTCCGGCCGGTGTCCGACGCCTGGCCCGACTACATGGAGGCCGCGGGCCGCGAGAACAGCGTGGGGCTGCGCTCGGTCGGGGTGCCCGGCAACCTGGCCGCGTGGTGCGAGATGCTCGCCCGCTTCGGCACGCTCGAGCTGCCGGCGGTGATGGCGCCGGCCATCCGTCACGCCGAGGGCGGCTTCCGCGTCACCGGCTATCTCGCCGAGTGCGTCGCGGAATCCGCCGCCGACCTCGCGCGCTTCCCGGACAGCGCGCGCGTGTACCTGCCGGGCGGCGCGCCGCTGCGCCGCGGCGAGCGTCTCGTGCAGCCGGACTACGCGGCCACGCTGAGGACGATCGCCGCCGAGGGGCCGGACGCGCTCTACGGCGGCGCGCTCGGCCGCCGTGTCGCCGAGCACATGGTGCGGGCCGGCGGGCTGGTGACGCTCGACGACCTCGTCGCCTATCGCACGGTCGAGCGCGAGCCGGTGCGCGGCACCTACCGCGGCTTCGAGGTCGCCGGCTGTCCGCCGCCGACCGGTGGTGGCATCCATCTCATCCAGATGCTGAACATCCTGGAAGGCTATGACATCGGTGCACGCGGCTTCGCCTCCGCGGACACGCTGCATCTGCTCGCCGAAGTCCTGAAGATCGCTTTTGCCGATCGCGCGGCGGCGACCGCGGATCCCGCCTTTGTCAAGGTCCCGGTAGAGAAGCTGCTGTCGAAGGAGTACGCCGCCCAACGGCGTTCGCGGATCGATCTTGCGCACGCGCAAAGCTGGAGCGCGGAAGTCGCGCCGGGCGAAGGCGCTCACACCACGCACCTGACCATTGCGGACGGAATGGGTAAC
>DASSLH010000701.1:0-9021 GCA_035689625.1 Candidatus Methylomirabilota bacterium
GTCCCGTGGTGCTTGAGCGCGAAGGCGCCCTGCGGTGGATGCAGGATCTTGAGCGGCACGCCCAGCCCCTCCAGCACCTCGCAGGCCGCGTCCACGACCTCGATCCCGATCCCCTCGCCCGGCAGCGCGACGATCGTCTTCATCCTCGACTCCTTCCTAGAACACGGCCAGCGGATTCGCGGGCGAGCCGGTGCCGCCGATGACCTTGAGCGGCGCGATGACGAGCATGAACTCGTCGCGGCCTTCCTCGATGCAAGCCCTGGCCAGCGGCTCCAGCAGCGCGTTGTCGAGCAGCGCGCAGCCGTAGGCGAAGAGGCAGGCGTGCACGGCCCACGGGATGTCGTAACCGATCGGCAGGTGATCGAGCATGTCCCAGACGAGCACGCTCACGTCGTGGTCGCGCAGGAACGGCAGGCAGGACACGTGCAGCCCCGGCCGCGTGAGCGCGGCGCCCGGCGTGAAGACCTTGCTGTAGGGCTTCTCGGGATCCTGCGCCTGCCAGGCCTCGCGCCCGGAGTAGACGCAGACGGCGTCGCCCGGCTCGAGCGTCAGGTTGCGCCTGGCGAGGATGTCTTCCAGCTCCCAGCCGTGCACCGGCCTGTCCTCGGTCACGCACGGCACGCCGCGATGGCGCGGCACGTCGAGCATCACCGCGCGGGTGATGATGCCCTCGCTCCAGTGCTCGATGGCGCCGAACGTGGCGCCGTCGAGCGTGATCTCCTTCTTCGGGTCGCGCCCGTTCCACATCGCCTCGTCGTCCCAGGTGTGGCAGAGCGCGTCGATGTGGGTGGAGGCCACGCCGTGATAGAAGATGCCGTAGTAGTCGCCGGCGAAGCCGCCCTTGCCGCGCGGCACGACCTTCATGTAGTGGTGCGCCGGCAGCGCGTTGTTCGGCCCCGGTGCCGTCGGGAACGGGCGGCTCAGCGAGACCGACCGGCCGCTCTTCACGAGCCGCGCGGCGGCGGCGCGCCTGGCGGGCGTCACGAGGTTCAGCGCGCCCTTCTGGTCGTCCTTGCCCCAGCGCCCCCAGTTGCGGCGGGCGCCGCGGATCCAGTCCTTCACTTCCTGCTCGGTCGGCAGCGGTCGCGGCGGCATGGCTACTTCGCCAGCGCGTCCCAGCACGCGCGCGCCAGGGAGCCGATGAGCGTGTTCGCCGCGTAGAAGCCGGCGCGCCCGTCCGGCAGCGTCTCCGGCACGTGCTCGGTGTACGCGGTCAGGATGAACAGCGGGCGCTCGCCCTTGAACACGATGCCGGCGTCCATGTAGCCGCGGGCGCCGGTGCCGGTCTTGTGCGCGACCTTGGTCCCCAGCGGCAGCTGCGAGGGCAGCCGTGCCTTCAGCTTCTGCCAGGACAGGATGTCCAGGCCGAGGCGGCAGAGCTCCGGCGTGCTGCCGAGCCGCCGCGCGACGGCCGCGTCGGTCGTGCCCCGGAGGATCAGCTCGAGCAGCATCCCCTGGTCGTTCGGCGTCGTCGTCGTCACCTGCTCGAGCGTGTGCTCGCGGCCCAGCTTGGGCGGGATGCCGAAGCGATGGATCGTGCCGGTCATGCCGATGCCGTCGCACCAGCGCTGGATCTCGCCGAGGCCGACCATGTCCACCACCGTGCCGGTGCACGTGTTGTCGCTGACGATGATCATCATGACCAGCGCGTCGCGGAACGTGATCGCGAAGCCCGGCGTGAGGTGCTGGAAGGTGCCGGAGTCGTTGTCCTGGTATTTCCTGTCGATCGTCACCTTCTGGTCCAGCGCCAGCTTGCCGGCGTGCACGGCGGCCAGCGCCGCCATCAGGATCGAGATCTTGCGCGTGCTGGCCGACGGCACCGGCACGCCGCCGAAGCGGTCGGCGCGGGCGCCGGACGTCAGGTCCTCGAGGTACCAGCTGGACTGGAACGGCAGCGCGTCGCACAGCGCGTTGAGCTTCTGCACCAGCTCTCGCATGGGGATTCCTCTCCTATTTCCGGTCGAGCCAGACGTTCCAGAGGTGCATGAACGGTCCCGAGTCGTAGCCCTGCACGTCCTTGCGGCGGGCGTCCAGGCGGAAGTAGTCGCCGACCTTGATGCGCGCGGCGTCGGCGTAGAACGCGGTCTGCAGCTTGTCAACGATGGCCTGGCGCTTCTTGACGTCGCCCTCGCGGGCCAGCGCCAGCACGAGCGCGTCCTTGTCGGGGTTGCACCACCAGCCCGGCCAGTCGCACAGGATCTGGGCGGCGACGGTCGGCTCCGGCTGGAAGATGAACGCGGTCGTGAACGCGTCCCACAGCTCCGGCTTGTTGCGGCGGGAGACGACGGTCGCCCAGTCGGAGACCTGCAGGTCGATCTTGAAGCCGACCTCCTCCAGCTGGCTCTTGGCGACGACCGAGGGCTTGTAGTGGTGCTCGTACTCCGTCGTCACGATCCAGCGGATCGGCTGGCCGGCGTAGCCGGCCTCCTTGAGCAGGCGCCGGGCCTTGTCCTTGTCGTGCTGGTTGTAGAGCGCGGCGCCGGCCTTGCTGTGCCAGACCTGCTCCTGGAAGAAGAGGCCGGGATCGAGGCGGTAGAAGTCCTTGTGGCCGAGCCCGGCCAGCATCATGGGATCGACGTCGAGCGCCGCCTGCATCGCCTGGCGGATGCGCTTGTCGGTCATGATCCCCTGCCGGGTGTTGAGCACGATCGTCACCCAGCCGTACGGCTTGACGACGACGGGCTCCACGCCCGGCGTAGACTTGATGCGCTCGTACTGGTCGGGCTTGACCTGCTGGATGAGGTTGTACTCGCCGGTGACGATGCCGGCCTGCCGCGTGGCGTAGTCGGGCACCGGCTGGAAGTAGATCTCGTCCAGGTACGCGATGCGCTGGCCGGCCAGCCCGCTGGCCGCCTCGCCGCGCGCCGCGTAGCCGTCGAAGCGCGCCAGCTTGATGTGGCGGTCGGGCTTGTGCTCGACGAAGCGGTAGGGGCCGGTGCCGACGTAGTCCTTGAGCTGACCCTCGCCGCTGGCGTCCACGATCTCCTTGGGATAGATCACGGCGGCGTTGTCGGCGTGGGCCAGCGCGGTCAGCAGGCTGCCCGACGGCTCCTTGAGCCGGATCTCGACCGCGTTCGGTCCCTTCGCCTCCACCGCCTCCACCGTCTTGAACACCGCCTTGCCGGTGCTGGCCACCGCGCCCCAGCGCTTGAGCGAGGCGACGACGTCGGCCGAGGTCAGCGACTTGCCGTTGTGGAACTTGACGTCGCGGCGCAAGCGGATGGTGTAGCGCTTGCCGCCATCGGCCACGTCGTAGCCCTCGGCCAGCAGCGGCGCGGCCTGGTACCTGCCGTCGAGGGCGAACAGGCCCTCGAACACGTTGAGGGCGATCTCGCGGGTGATCGTCGCGGTGGTCGCGTGCAGGTCCAGCGTGGGCGGCTCGCCGATCATCCCCACGTGCAGGGCGCCGCCCTTGCGCGGGCTCTGGGCGGCGGCGTGGCCGAGGGCGACGGTCAGCAGGGTCAGGACGGCGAGCAGGGCGCGCATGAGGTCCTCCTTCGGGACGGCCCTGAGAATGCTAGACTCCGGGCCGTTATGCAAACCCCCGTGCGCATCCCCGACCCCTCGATCACGGTCCTCGACCCGTCCTTCAACAAGTACCGGATCAACAGCGCCGCGGTCGAGCGGCTGGCCACCGGGTTTCGCTGGTGTGAAGGACCGGCGTGGTTCGGCGACGGCCGATACCTGGTGTGGAGCGATATTCCGAACAACCGGATGATGCGCTGGGACGAGGAGACCGGCGCCGTTTCCATATTCCGCAAGCCGTCGGACTATGCCAACGGCAACACCCGCGATCGCCAGGGCCGTCTCGTCACCTGCCAGCACGGCACCCGCAGCGTGACCCGCACCGAGTACGACGGCACCGTCACGACGATCCTCGACCGCTGGGACGGCAAGCCGCTGAACTCGCCCAACGACGTGGTCGTCAAGTCCGACGACTCCGTCTGGTTCTCCGACCCGCCCTTCGGCATCCTCGGCCACTACGAGGGCCACCTGGCCACGCCGGAGCTGCCGACCAACGTCTACCGCGTGGACAGGAGCGGCAAGGCCTCGGTCGTCGCCGGCGACATCCCGCGCCCCAACGGCCTGGCCTTCTCGCCCGACGAGCGTCGGCTCTACGTCGTCGTCAGCGGCGCGGTGCCGCGCGAGATCCGCGTCTTCGACGTCGTCGGCGACAAGCTGCAGAACGGCCGCGTGTTCATCAACTGCGGCCAGGGCGTGCCCGACGGCTTCCGCGTGGACACCGACGGCAACCTCTGGTGCGGCTGGGGCGGCGGCGAGGGTCACGACGGCGTGGCCGTCTTCAATCCCGACGGCAAGATGATCGGGCACATCCTGCTGCCTGAGCGCTCGGCCAACCTCTGCTTCGGCGGGGCCAAGCGCAACCGCCTGCTCGTCTGCGCCAGCCAGTCCATCTACTCGCTCTTCACCAACGCGCAGGGCTGCACGCTGAGCTGAGCCATGCCGCTGCTGGTGATGCTGCCGCCGCAAACGGCGACGACGCGCCAGTGGGCCGCGCGCCTCGCCGCCGCGGCGCCCGGGCTCGACGTCGTGATGGCCGAGACCGAGGCGGAGGCGGCGCGCGCGCTGCCCGGCGCCGACGCGGCGTTCGGCACCATCCCGCCCGCGCTGCTGAAGACCGCCGGCCGGCTGCGCTGGCTGCAGGCGCCCCAGGCGGCGCCGCCGGCCGGCTACTACTACCCCGAGCTCGTCGCGCACCCGGTGGTCGTCACCAACGTCCGCGAGATCTACAACGACCACATCGCCGCCCACATCATGGCCTTCGTGCTGGCCTTCGCGCGCGGCCTGCACCTCTACCTGCCGCGCCAGCTCCGGCGCGAGTGGAAGCCGGAAGCGGGCGAGTCCAGCGGCGTCGTCCACCTGCCGGAGAGCACCGCACTGATCGTCGGTGTCGGCGGCATCGGCGCCGAGACCGCGCGGCTGGCGGCGGCCTTCGGCATGCACGTCATGGGCGTGGACGCGCGCCGCACGGACGCGCCGCCCGGCGTGCTCAAGCTCGACGGGCCCGACGCGCTGGACGCGCTGTTGCCGCTGGCAGACTTCGTGATCCTCACCGTGCCGCACACGCCCGAGACGGAAGGGCTCATGCACCGGGCGCGCTTGCAGCGCATGAAGCGCAGCGCGTTCTTCATCAACATCGGCCGCGGCCGGACGACGCGGCTGGACGATCTGGTGGCCGCGCTGCGCGCCGGCGAGCTCGCCGGCGCCGCGCTCGACGTCTACGAGCAGGAGCCGCTGCCGGCCGACCACCCGCTGTGGACGCTGCCCAACGTGCTGCTGACGCCGCACACGGCGGGCCATGGTCCGTATCTCGACGACCGGCGCCTGGAGGTCCTGCTCGACAACGCCCGGCGCTTCGTGGCCGGCCAGCCGCTGCGCAACGTCGTGGACAAGGCGCGCTGGTTCTGATGGACCGCGTCTCCGGCGGCCGCGCCGTCGTCGAGCTGCTCAAGGTCGAGGGCGTGCAGCACCTGTTCGGCATCGTGGGCTCGACGTTCCTCGACGTGCTCGACACGCTCTACGACGACCGGAGCATCGAGTACGTCAACGTCCGCCACGAGCAGGCGGCCGCCTTCATGGCCGACGGCCTCGCTCGCGTGACCGGGCGGCCGGGCGCCTGCCTGGTGACCAGCGGCCCCGGCGCGACGAACCTCCTCACCGGCGTGGCGGCCGCCTGGGTGGCGCACTCGCCGGTCGTCTCGCTGGTCGGCGGCGTGGACCGCGCGCACCAGGACAAGGACGCGTTCCAGGACTACGACCTCGTCGCGATGTTCCGGCCGGTCACCAAGCTGGCGGCGCGTGTCAACCGGGTCGATCGCCTCGCCGAGGCGTTGCGCACGGCGTTCCGGGCGGCGATGAGCGGCCGGCGCGGCCCCGTCCTGGTCGAGATCCCGCGCGACGTGCTGAGCGAGACGCTGCCGGCGGCGACGGCGCTGGCGCCCGAGCGCTATCGCGCCGCGCTGCCCGCGCCGCCGCCCGCCGACGCGATCCGCGAGGCGGCGCGGCTGCTGCGCGTGGCGCGGCAGCCGCTGCTCCTGGCCGGCGGCGGCGTCACGTGGGCCGAGGCCACCGACCTGGTGGTGCGTCTGAGCGAGCGCTACGGGATTCCGATCATCACCGCCTACGGCCGCAACGACGCCGTGCCCGGCGCGCATCCTTTATATGTCGGCCCGCTCGGCCGGGCCGGGGCGCCGGAGGCGGCGGCCGCCTGCCGGCGGGCCGACCTGCTGCTGGTCGTCGGCTCGCGGCTGGGGCACTTCACCACGCACTTCGACCACCGCTACGTGCAGCCCGACACCGCGATCGTGCAGATCGACGTGGACGGTCGCGACATCGGCCGCTACTACCCCGTCGCCGTCGGCATCCAGGCCGACGCGCGCGAGGCCTGTCAGGCGCTGCTCGACGAGCTGGGGCGCCAGGGCCAGAGCGCGGTGTCCGACGAGTGGCGGCGCGAGGCGGAGGCGCTGCGCGCCCAGCGCCAGGCGCGGCTGGCGGCCGAGGCCTCGCTGGCCACGCTGCCGCTGAAGCCACAGCGCGTGTACGCCGAGCTGCGCCGCGCGCTGCCGGCCGACACCATCGTCGCGCTCGACGCCGGCGCCGCGCCCGCCTACGGCTACGACCGGCTGCAGTTCGCGCGGCCGCGCACGTTCCTGACCCCGCTCGACCTCGGCGGCCTCGGCTTCGCGTTCCCCGTCGCGCTCGGCGCCAAGCTCGGCCGGCCGCAGGCGCCGGTCCTGGCGATCCACGGCGACGGCGGCTTCCTCATGAACGCCCAGGAGATCGAGACGGCGGTGCGCCATGGCATCAACGTCGTCACGCTGGTGATGAACAACAACTGCTGGGGCTCGGAGAAGGCCTACCAGAAGCACTTCTTTGCCGAGCGCTACATCGGCTGCGACATCGGCAACCCGCGCTACGACGCGTTCGCGCGGTTGTTCGGCGCCGAGGGCTATTACGTCGAGCACCCCGATCAGGTCGGCGACGCGGTGAAGGCCGCGCTCGGCTGCGGCAAGCCGGCGATCGTCGAGATCCCGATCGATCCCGACGAGTTCCCGACGCCGGTAGCCGCCGTCAAGCGCGCGGGCGCATGAGCCTGGTCCTACACGGCGCCACGCTCGTCACCGGCGACGACGCCGGCACGCTGGCCTTCGACGCCGCGCTGGCGATCGAGGACGGCCGCATCGTCGCTCTCGGCCCCGGCGCTGACGTGCTCGCGCGCCATCCGGACGCCGAGCGCGTGGCCGCCCGCCACTGCGCCGTGCTCCCCGGCTTCGCCAACACGCACACCCACCTGGCCCGCGTGCTGGCCCGCGGCGTCTACGAGGACCTCTCGCCGCCGCAGGCGCCGCCCTTCACCGGCGGCCTGGCACCGCTGCCGCTGCCGCCGCTGAGCGCGGGCGAGGAGCGCGCGATGGTGCTCCTCGGCGCGCTGGAGGCGATCCGCAGCGGCACGACGCTGCTCCTCGAGGAAGGCGCCGGGCTCGAGCGCTACGCGGCCGCGCTCGCCGACACCGGACTGCGCCTGGCGCTCTGCGAGCGCGCCTGGGATCGCGCCGGCGCCTCCATCGGCCAGCCGGGCGCCTTCCAGCGCGACGCCGCCCTCGGCGAGGGCGGCGTGGCGCGCATCCGCGCCCTGCACGCCGGCTGGCACGGCGCCGCCGACGGCCGCGTGCAGGTCGGGCTGGCGGCGTGGGCGCCCGACATGTGCTCGCCGGAGCTGCTGGGCCGCCTCCGCAAGCTGCAGGACGAGCTCGGCGTGCTGGCGAGCATCCACCTGAACCAGATCTGGGGCGAGGTCGCCGCCGTGCAGGAGCAGCGCGGCGCGCTGCCGACCGAGTACCTGGCCCGGACCGGCTTCCTCTCCGAGCGCCTGGTCGCCGCGCACTGCCGCTGCATGGCGGCGCAGGAGGAGCGCACGCTCGGCGCCGCGCGGGCCGCCGTCGCGATCAACTCCGCCATCGCCGCCCGCCGCGGCCTGGCCGCGCGCGTCGACGACCTCGAGCGCGCCGGCTGCCGGGTCACGCTCGGCACCGACAACATGGCCGAGGACATGGTCGAGGTCACGCGGACGGCGCTGTTCATGGAGCGCGTGCGCCGCGGCGACGGCCGCCGGCCCACGCCCGAGCAGGCGCTGGCGTGGGCGACGCGCAACGGCTACGCGGCGCTCGGCGTCACCGACGGCGGCTGGCTGGCGGTCGGCAACCGCGCCGACCTGGTCGTGATCGACCTCAAGCGGCCGCATCTCACGCCGGCGCTGCGCGTCGTCTCCGACATCGTGCACAACGGGCAGGCCGGGGACGTGCGCGACGTGATTGTGGATGGGCGCTGGCTGATGCGCGAGCGGCGGGTGCTGACGCTGGACGAGGACGCGGTCGTGGCCGAGGCCGATCGCATCGCGCGCGCCGCCTGGCGGCGGCTGTTCGCCGAGCGGCCCGACCTCACGCCGCCGCCCGGCTTCGACCTGACCGCGCGCTAGGGCCGGGCGGGTGCGCCGGTCACGCGCACGGCGGCCAGCGCCCGGACCAGCTCGGGATCGGTGGCGACGTCGTGCATGGTGCGGGCGAGCGCGGCGTTCATCACCTGGCGCTCGGCGTCCCGGCTCGCCTCCGGCGTCTCGTCCACCCGGCGCTTGACCCCGACGTAGCGGCGCGTGACGAGCGGGCTGCCGCCGCGCGCGTCGCTCACGGTCAGCGCCAGGACGACCTTGCCGACGTACTGCGTCGTCGAGTGCCCGGCCACCGTGTCGAGCCAGAACTCCTCGACACTCGCCGCGAGGGCGACGTCGGGCCCGTCGCCGGCCACGACGTGGCCGTTGTGGGCGAGCTCCAGGGCCAGCGCGTCGCGCACGACGTCGGTCACCGGGCGCTCGGTCACGAGGTCCTTCGCCGTCCCCGGTGCGGTGCCGATGCGCGCGCGGTCCGCGCGCCGGTCGGTGACGGGCGCGAGCACGATGCGCCGCGGCGCCACCGTGGCCAGCATCGCCCGGTTGACGCCGGCCTC
>DASSLH010000702.1:0-3656 GCA_035689625.1 Candidatus Methylomirabilota bacterium
AGCTGCGCGCTCTCCAGCCCGATGAAGATCAGGATCACGCTGTAGCCGCGCCGCCGCGCCTCGCGCAGCAGGCCCAGCTTGGCGCCGGCCGGGTCGGAGAAGACGGTCTCGGTGCAGAACGCCAGGCCGGACTCCACGAACGCCCGGCGCAGGCGCTCGGCCTCGGCGAACGCGCGCCGGTCGACGTCGGCGGCGGCGGGGTCAGCCTGGCGCAGCGCCGCCGCCACGCGATCGGCGTTGACGAACGGCAGCCCGAGGTCAGCCAGGTAGATGTCGAAGAACGTCGATTTCCCGGCGCCGTTGGAGCCAGCCAGGAAGACGAGAACGCTCACCTGCGCGGGCGGCGCCCCCCGGGAACGAAGCGGCGGCCCTCGAGCCGCCCGGCGACGCGCCGGCCGTCGGGATGCACCTCGACGATGAAGCCGGGCTCGGCGGCCGCCTCGTAGACCGGCGCGCCCGCGGCCTGGATGCGCGCTCGGACCCGCTCGCGGTCGGTGTCGGCGGCCAGGCGCGCGAGCCGCGCGTGCACGTCCTCGCGGCTCACGCGGGCCGGCACCGGCAGCGCCTGGCCGGCGCGCTTGAGCGCCAGCACGTCGCTGTAGGCCAGCAGGACCTCGACGGCGCGCCCCAGCGTCGCCCAGTGCTCGATCTGCGCCGTCGCCGAGCGGTGGGCGTCGCGCGCCTCCCGCCGGGCGAGGTCGAGCAGCCGATCGGACACCTTCACGGGCACCGGCATTCGCGGCGTCCTCCAGGTAGCAGTTTACTACCCGAAGGTAGCGCAGTGCTACCGGTCCCTACTTTGGATAAATCCGGCGGTAGACGGCCGGCGAGCCGGCGTCGAGCTGCATGAACGGCCGCATGCGGTGGGTCCAGGGGTTGCTGTCGCGCGCGCGCTGCCAGGGCTCGCTCTCGGAGACGTCGGCGCGCGCGAAGTCGTAGACGGTCAGGTACTTGGGCTGGCCGTCGATCACCACGAACCGCCGGGCGCCCAGCACGCCCGGCACCGTCAGGTAGCCGGGAACGTAGGCGGTGTTGTACCAGGCGTTGAACTCCTCCTCCAGCGCGGCCGGCACGTCCATGCGGCCGATCTGCAGGAAGGGCGGCATCGCCAGCGTGGCCTCGACCGGTGTGGCCCGCGCCGGGAAGATCTGCCGGTAGGCGTTGAGGATGTAGTTGCGGCCGACGTGACCGCCCGAGGTCTTCTGCCGCCACGGCGAGGGCCGGTAGCGTACCTCGTCGAGGAAGGCGGCGCTCCTGAGGACGTTGTGGTCCTCCAGCTCGTACATCGCCAGGTACCTGGGCCCGCCCTTGAGCGCGACGTAGCGGCCGCCGGCGAGGAAGCCGGGCACCGCGGTCAGGTGCTCGATGTGCTCCTCGTCGTACCAGCGGTTGAAGTCGTCCTCGTACTCGGGATCGACGTCGCACCACAGCATCAGCAGGCCCATGCCGCGCGTCTTGGCCATGGGCTTCCTCAGCGGGTGCCGGCGCCGTAGAGGTGGCAGGCCACCTCGCGGCCGTGGGCCGCGAGCAGCGCCGGCGCCTCCTGCCCGCAGCGACGGTCGGCATGCGGGCAGCGCGGGTGGAAGCGGCAGCCGGCCGGCGGATTCACGGGGCTCGGCACCTCGCCGGTGAGGATGACGTCGTCGCGCTTCTCGTCGGGATGCGCCGGCAGCGCGGCGGCGAACAGCGCCTGGGTGTAGGGATGCCGGGGATCGGTGGCGACGGTCTTGGCCGGGCCGTACTCCACGACCTTGCCCAGGTACATGACGGCGATCGTGTGGCTCATGTGGGCGACGGCGGCCAGGTCGTGGGCGATGAACAGATAGGCCAGCCCCAGGTCGCGCTGCAGGTCGGTCAGCAGATTGAGGATCTGCGCGCGGATGGAGACGTCGAGCGCGGAGACCGGCTCGTCGAGCACGACCAGCCGCGGCGACAGCGCCAGCGCGCGGGCGATGGCGACGCGCTGGCGCTGGCCGCCGGAGAACTCGTGCGGGAACAGGTCGGCGGCGCGCCCCGGCAGCCCGACCATGTCGAGGAGCTTGGCCACGCGCCGGCCCGTCTCGGCGCCGCCCAGCCGCTCGTTGGTGACCAGCGGCTCGGCGATGATGGCGCCCACGCGCATGCGCGGGTTCAGCGACGCGAACGGATCCTGGAACACCGCCTGCACGGAGCGGCGATAGCGCCGCAGGCCCTCACCGTCGAGGCCGGTCAGCGCCCGGCCCTCGAACAGGATGTCGCCGCCGGTCGGCTCCTCGAGCTTGAGGACGAGCTTGGCGGTGGTCGACTTGCCGCAGCCGGACTCGCCGACGACGCCGAGCGTGCGGCCGGCCTCGACCGTGAACGACACGCCGTCCACCGCGCGCACGGCGCCCTCCGGCCGCCCGAACAGGCCGCTGCGCAGCGGGAAGTGCTTGACGAGGTCGCGCGCCTCCAGCAGCGTCATCGCCGCACCCCGCTCACCGGGCGGAGCGCGGGATCGGCGAGCCAGCAGCGCGCCGGATGGCCGTCGGCCACCTGGAACGCCGGCGGCGCCTCCTGGCGGCAGCGCTCGACGGCGCGCGCGCAGCGCGGCTCGAACGCGCAGCCGGGCGGCAGCGCGGCCAGGTCGGGCGGCTGGCCGTCGATGGCCGTCAGCCGCGTGGGCCCGTCGCCCAGGCGCGGGATCGACTCGATGAGCGCCTGCGTGTAGGGGTGGGCGGGCGCGTCGAAAATGCGCCGCACCGGGCCCGACTCGATCACGCGGCCGGCGTACATCACCGCCACCGAGTCGCACATGCGGGCGACGATGCCGAGGTTGTGCGTGATGAAGATCAGCGCCAGCCCGTGGGCGCGCTGCAGCTCGCGCAGCAGGCGCAGGTACTGCGCCTGGATCGTCACGTCCAGGCTGGTCGTCGGCTCGTCGGCGATGAGCACGCGCGGCTCGCAGGAGATCGCGATGGCGCCGACGATGCGCTGGCGCATGCCGCCCGACATCTGGTGCGGGTATTCCGTCACGCGCTGCTCCGGGGCCGGGATGCGCACGTCGCTCAGCAGGCTGCGGGCCCGGGCCCAGGCCGTGCGGCGCGGGGTCCCCTCGTGCACGCGCAGCGGCTCGGCCACCTGGTCGCCGACCGTGAACAGCGGGTTCAGCGAGGCCATGGGGTCCTGCAGGATCATCGCGATCCGCTTGCCGCGGATGTGGCGCATCTCGGCCGGCGACTTAGCCAGCAGGTCCTCGCCCTCGAAGCGCAGCGCGCCGCCGGCGATGCGCGCCGCCGGCGGCAGCAATCTGAGAATGGAGAGCGCCAGCGTCGTCTTGCCCGAGCCCGACTCGCCGACGACGCCCAGCGTCTCCCCCGCCCGCACGGTGAGCGACACCTCGTCGACCGCCTTCACCACGCGGGTGCCGCGGGCGGTCACGTAGTGCGTGGAGAGGCGGTCGAGCTCGAGCAGCGGCGCCTCGCTCATCGGGGCGCCTGCCCGGTGACCATCGGCCGCGCGGGATCGGCCAGCCACTCGCCGAGCGAGCCGTCGTAGACGGCGACGTCGTCGCGGCCCAGCAGCGCCAGCGCGAACGCCACGCCGGTGGCCGCGATGCCGCCGCCGCAGTACGTCACCACGCGCGGCGCCTTCAGCGCGCCGGCCGCCTCCAGGCGCGCGCGCAGCGCGGCCGGCGG
>DASSLH010000703.1:0-2994 GCA_035689625.1 Candidatus Methylomirabilota bacterium
ACGCTGACGCTGCGGGCGGCGCCGCTGCCGTCGGCGCGGCGCCTGGACGCCGCCGAGGTGCCCGTGTTCGAGGCCGAGCCGGAGATCCGCGTGGTGCTGGGGCCGCAGGACGATCGGTTCACCGAGGCGGGGCTGGCGGCGTTCCTCGGCGAGCCCTACGAGATGCTGCCGCAGTCCGATCGCATGGGCGCGCGCCTGCACGGGCCGCGCATCGAGCACCGCCGCGGGCACGACATCATCTCGGACGGCATCGCGCTGGGCGCCATCCAGGTGCCGGGCGACGGCCAGCCGATCGTGCTGCTGGTGGACCGCCAGTCCACCGGCGGCTACACGAAGGTCGCCGCGGTCGGCTCGTTCGACATCGGCCGCATCGGACAGGTCAAGCCGGGACAGCGCGTGCGCTTCCGCGCGGTGGACGTCGCCGAGGCCCACCGGCTGCGGCGCGCGTGGCGCGCGGCGCTGGCCGCGGCGGCCGGCGGTCCCGTGGCCGCCTGAAGAAGAGGAGAGTGGTCCATGAGTCTTGACAAGGAGCTGGCCGAGTACGCGTCGAAGACGGCGCGCTCGCGCGCGCTGCACGAGGAAGCGGTGGCCGTCATGCCGGGCGGCAACAGCCGCACCACGACGTTCTTCGATCCGTATCCGTTCTACTTCCAGCGCGGCCAGGGCGCGCACGTGTGGGACGCCGACGGCAGCGAGCGCGTGGACTTCAACGGCAACTACACGAGCCTGGTCCTGGGCCACGCCACGCCGGACGTGATCAAGGCCGTGCAGGCCGTGGCCGAGTCGGGGCTGTCGTTCCCGGGGCCGACCGAGCACGAGATCCGGCTGGCCGAGATGCTGGTGCGGCGGGTGCCCTCGGTGGAGAGCCTGCGCTTCACCAACTCCGGCACCGAGGCGACGATGAACGCGCTGCGGCTGGCCCGCGCGTTCACCGATCGCCCGAAGATCGCCAAGTTCGAGGGCGCGTTCCACGGCACCCACGACTGGGTGATGGTGAGCGTCACCGGCGACACGAAGTCCTGGGGCAACCGTCGCAAGCCCAAGCCGGTCGCGTGGTCGGCCGGCATTCCGCCGGCGGTCCTCAAGAACGTCGTCGTGCTGCCCTGGAACGATCCCGAGGCCTGCGAGGAGATCCTCGCCGCCGAGGCCGCCAACCTCGCCGCGCTCATCGTGGATCCGTTACTCTGCAACGGCGGCCTGGTCCCGCCGGTGGACGGCTTCCTGCCGCGCTTGCGCGAGGTCACCGAGCGCCACGGCATCCTGCTCGTGTTCGACGAGGTGATCTCGTTCCGCACGGCGTGGGGCGGCGCCCAGGAGCGCCTCGGCATCCGGCCCGATCTCACGACGTTCGGCAAGATCATCGGCGGCGGCCTGCCGGTGGGCGCCTTCGGCGGCCGGCGCGACATCATGGCGTTCTACGATCCGCGCAAACGCGGCGCGGCTGGCCAGGCCACAGATGGCGCGCGGATCAGTCAGGGGGGGACGTTCAATGCGAACCCCGTCACCATGGCCGCGGGTATCGCGACCCTCAACGCGCTGACGCCGGAGGCGTACGCGCGGCTGGAGGCGCTGCGCGAGCGGCTCGGCGGCGGTGTCAGCCGGCTGCTGGCCAACACGCGGCGGCGCGGCCAGGTCACCGGCGCCGGCTCGCTGTTCTGGCTGCACTGGACCTCGGAGACGCTGACCGACTACCGCTCGACGAAGCCCAAGGACACCGAGATGCCGCAGCGCGTGTTCATGGGGCTGCTCAACGAGGGCATCCTCATGACCCCGCGCGGCCTGGGCGCCTGCTCGCTGGCCATGAGCGACGAGGACGTCGATCGCTTCGTGAACGCGCTGGCCCGCGTCCTCGCGCGGCAGTAGAGCGTTCGATGCTGGGGAGGTCTGGAGGGGGTCGCTCCCTCCAATACGAGAAAGGACGAGCGAATGGCGACAAAGTACATCGATCTCAATTGCGACATGGGCGAGTCTTACGGTCGGTGGTCATTGGGCGCTGACGACGAGATCATGCCGTTTATTTCCTCCGCCAACGTGGCGTGCGGCTTCCACGGCGGCGACCCGCACGTCATGCGCACGACCGTCGCGCTGGCGATGAAGCACCACGTGGCGATCGGCTCGCACCCCTCGCTGCCCGACCTCATCGGCTTCGGGCGCCGCACGATGGACGTCTCGCCGGCCGAGCTGAAGGACTACCTCTGCTACCAGACCGGCGCGCTGCGCGAGTACTGCCGGGCGGCCGGCACCGACCTGCAGCACATGAAGCCGCACGGCATCCTCTACACGATGATCGAGAAGCAGCAGGACCAGTCGTGGTCGACCGCCATCGGCGAGGCGGCCAAGGAGTCGGGCAAGGATCTGATCCTGATGGCGCTGGCCTCGGGCCACTACGACCGCACCGTGCGCAAGATGGGCGTGCGCGTGGCCTCCGAGGGCTTCGCCGACCGCGCGTACAACGTGGACCTCAGCCTCGTCTCCCGCAAGCTGCCGGGCTCGCTCATCACCGATCCGCAGAAGGCCGCCGCCCAGGCGGTGCGGATGGCGACGGAGGGCAAGGTCAAGACGATCGACGGCGTGGACGTGGACATCTCGGTGCAGACGATCTGCTGCCACGGCGACACGCCCGGCGCCCCGAACATCGTCCGCGCCGTGCGCGAGGCGCTGGAGAAGGCCGGCTGCCAGGTCAAGCCGCTGCGCGACTGGCTGCCAAAAGCCTAGGCGTCGTTCCGGTCGAAATGCCAGAGTAGGAGGGATCCGCCGCAGCACACGACGCAAGACACGGAGGCGCCGATGAGAGGGATCCTGGGCGCGATGCTGGTCATGGCAATGCTGTCAGGATGTGCCTCGTCGGGGCAGACCGACGTCGCCGCGTATCCCATGCGGGGCCAGAGCCCCGAGCAGCAGGCGAGGGATCACGGCGAGTGTCAGTACTGGGCGAAGGGCCAGACGAGCTACGACCCGGCCACGGACACCGCCAAGGGCGCGGGCGTCGGGCTC
>DASSLH010000704.1:0-3710 GCA_035689625.1 Candidatus Methylomirabilota bacterium
AACGACATCACGCTCATCACGCCGGTGTTCCACGAGGGCGCGCTGATCGGCTTCGTCGCCAACATCGCGCACCACGTGGACGTGGGCGGCGGGGCGCCCGGCAGCATCGGCGTGTCGAGCGAGATCTACCAGGAGGGCCTCGTCATCCCGCCGGTGCGGTTCGTGAAGGACGGCCGCATCAATCCCGACATCTTCGCGCTGATCCGCTCGAACTTCCGCGGCACCCGCGAGATCTCCGGCGACTTCCGCGCCCAGACCGCCGCCAACCGCCTGGGCGCCCAGCGCATCGAGGCGCTCGTGGGCCAGCACGGCGCCGCCGCGCTGGCGCGCTACCTGGAGGCGCTGCTCGCCTATACCGAGCGCCGCACGCGCGCGGCCTTCGCCGAGTTCCCCGACGGCACGTTCACCGCCGAGACATTCATGGACAGCGACGGCGTGAGCGAGGAGCCCGTGAAGCTGGCGGCCACCGTGACGATCGACAAGGGACGCGTGGCCGTCGATCTCACCGGCTGCGACGAGCAGCGCAAGTCGCCGACGAACGCGACGTCGTCGCAGACCTACTCCGGCGTCGTGTACGTCCTCAAGTGCCTGATCGACCCCGATATTCCAGTCAACGACGGCTTCTACCGGCTGATCGACATCCGCAGCCGGCCGGGCTCGGTCGTCTGCGCCCGGCACCCGGCGGCGGTGGCGGCCGGCTGGGAGGTGGCGATGCAGCTCTGCGACCTGCTCTTCCGCGCCCTGGCGCCCGCATTGCCCGAGCGTGTCATCGCCGGAACGAAGGGCTGCGTCTGCAACATCGCCTTCGGCGGCGTCAACCCGGCGACCGGCGAGTACTTCACCTACTACGAGACCGTGGCCGGCGGCTACGGCGCCACGCTGGCCACCGACGGCATGGACGCCGTGCAGGCGCACTTCCAGAACACCGAGAACGCGCCGATCGAGGAGACCGAGGCCAACTACCCGGTGCGCATCGTGCGCTACGCGCTGATCGAGAACTCCGAGGGTGCCGGCCGCCACCGCGGGGGCCTGGGCGTGCGGCGCGACTACACCTTCCCCGGCCACGCGCCGTCGTTCTCGATCCTCTCCGACAAGGCGCGCTTCGCGCCGTGGGGCCTCTTCGGCGGCGGCGCCGCCCGCCCCGCCAAGTACGTCCTGAACCCGGACACGCCGATCGCGCGCGAGCTGCCGTCGAAGATCACGCTGCAGCTCTCGCTCGGCGACGTCGTCAGCGTGCAGACGCCGGGCGGCGGCGGCGTGGAGTCGTCCCTGCAGCGCCCGCCCGAGGCCGTGGCCGTCGACGTGGCGCGCGGCAAGATCTCGCCCGAGCGCGCGCGCGAGGCCTACGGCGTGGTGCTCGATCCAAAGACGCTGGCGGTGGACGTCAAGGCGACGGCGGCCGCGCGGGCGCGACGAGGCTGATGGGCGCGCTCCGCATCGGCGTGGACATCGGCGGCACGTTCACCGACGCCGCGCTGGTGGATGGCGACACCGGCCAGGTCCGCGTCGTGAAGGTGCTCACCACCCCCGAGGATCCGGCCGGCGGCTTCATGGCCGCGCTGGAGCGGGGCCTCGGCGACGCCCACGCGACCGGCGCCGACGTCGCCGCCGTCGTGCACGCCACGACCGTCGCCACCAACGCGATCATCGAGGGCAAGACCGCGCGCGTCGGCATGCTCGTGACGCGTGGCTTCCGCGATATTCTGGAGATCGGCCGCCAGATTCGCTCACGCCTCTACGACGTGCACCTGCAGAAGCCCGCGCCGCTCGTCCCGCGCGAGTGGAGCCTGGAAATCGACGAGCGCCTGGACGCCGAGGGCCGCGTGCTGCAGCCGCTGGACCTCGCCGAGGTGCGCCGCGCCGCGCGGACGCTGGAGCGCGCCGGGGTGGAGGCGATCGTCGTCTGCTTCCTGCACTCCTACCTCAACCCCGCCCACGAGCGCGCCGCCGCCGCCGTGCTGCGCGAGCTTCTGCCGCGCACCTACCTGTCGGTGTCGTCGGAAGTCTGTCCCGAGTTCCGCGAGTACCTGCGCGGCAGCACGGCCGCCGTCAACGCCGCCGTGATGCCGATCGTCTCGCGCTACGTCGATGCGCTCGAGTCACGCCTGGCCGCGCTGGGCGCCCGCGCGCCCTTCTACGTCATGCAGTCGCACGGTGGCGTGATGACGTCGGCCTCGGCCAAGGCGCGCCCCGTCTACATGGTGGAGTCCGGCCCCGCCGCCGGCGTCATCGCCGCCGGCGCCGTCGCCGCGCCCTACGGCTACGGCAACGTCATGTCGTTCGACATGGGCGGCACCACGGCGAAGGTCGGCGTCATCCAGGACGGCCACCTGCGCCTGTCGACGGAGATGGAGGTTGGCGCGCAGGCCGTGACGCCGCTGGGCGAGGGCCGCGGCGGCGGCTATCCCGTGCGCACGCCCGTGATCGACCTGGTCGAGGTGGGTGCGGGCGGCGGCAGTGAGGCGTGGATCGACGCCGGCGGCGCGCTGCGCGTGGGCCCGCGCAGCGCCGGCGCCCGCCCCGGCCCCGCCTGCTACGGCCGCGGCGGCGTCACGCCGACGATCACCGACGCCAACCTCGCGCTCGGCCGCCTGAACCCTGCGTTCTTCCTCGGCGGCGAGATGGCGCTCGACGTCGCCGCCGCCCAGCACGCCATCGCCGAGCGTGTCGCCGCGCCGCTGTCGCTCGACCCGCTCGCCGCCGCCGGCGGCATCGTGGAGATCGCCAACGCCCACATGATCGGCGCCATGCGCCTGGTCTCCGTGCAGCGCGGCTACGACCCGCGCCAGTTCGTGCTGGTCGCCTTCGGCGGCGCCGGCCCCCTGCACGCCAACGCGCTCGCCCGCGAGCTGGGCATCCCGACCGTGCTGGTGCCGCCCAGCCCCGGCATCGCCTCGGCCATCGGCATGCTGATGACCGACATCCGCCACGAGTTCGTCGCCACCCGCCGCTCGCCGCTGGAGGCGCTCACGCCCGCCACGCTCGCGTCGCTCTTCGCCGAGTTCCTGGCCGAGGGCGAGGCCCGCCTGGAGCGCGACGGTGTGCCGCCCGCCGACCGCCGCATGCTGCGCAGTGTGGACCTGCGCTACCACGGCCAGTCCTTCGAGCTGCCGATCACCGTGCCCGGCGGCTCGCTGACCGCCGAGGACGTCGCGCGCCTGCGCTCGGAGTTCGACGCCGCCCACGAGCGCGCCTACGGCTACGCCGCCCGCGAGGATCCCGTCGAGCTGGTCAACGTGCGCCTGGCGGCGACCGGCGTGACGCCGAAGCCGCGCCGCCCGCCGCTCCCCGAGGGCGGCCGCGACGCCACGCCCGCGCTGAAGGGCCACCGCGACGTGTGGTTCGCGGAGACGCGCGGCTGGGTGAAGACCGCGGTGTTCGATCGCGCGAAGCTGCGCCGCGACAACGTCGTCGCCGGACCCGCGATCATCGAGGAGCACGACGCCAGCACGCTCGTGCACCCCGGCTGGGCGGCGAGCGCGGACGAGCACGCCAACCTGGTGCTGCGGGAGGTCAGTCCTTCGTAGCGGGAGCCGCCGAAGGCTCCGACTGCCCGCTGCGCTCCGCCACGCACGCATCGAACGCGGCCCGATAGCGCCCGTACACTTCGGCTCCCTGCTTCACGCCCACGCCGACACCGATCAGCAGGCCGAGCCCCGCGCCCGCTGCCGCGCCGATCCAGGCGCCATTCTTCGCGCCGCTGCCGCCGC
>DASSLH010000705.1:0-7984 GCA_035689625.1 Candidatus Methylomirabilota bacterium
ATGCCGACCGCCAGCGCGAACGGCGCGTGCGCGCCGCCGGTGACGACCGCCTCGAGCTGCGCGGCCGCCGACAGCACCACGACGCGGTGGTCCCGCGCCACGCGCGCCAGCAGGCGCTCGCCGAGCCGGCGCGTCGCCGCGGCGGCGCCGGCCAGCTCCTCGGAGAGGTCGTCGTGGACGTACAGCGTGCGCGGCGTCGGCGTCATGGCGGGGCGGGGCGCGCCAGCACGAGCGCGAACCGGGCCGCCGCGTCGGTGAACCAGCCCTCGGGGGCCAGGCTGGCCTCGGCGAGCATGGCGGCGGCCGACGCGCGCGTGAACTTGTACGAGGACTCCGTCCAGATGTCCTCGCCCGCGGGCAGGCGCAGCGTGAGCCCCAGGCGCCCGAGCCGCACGCGCTGCGGCGCGCTCGCCACCAGGTGCATCTCGATCCGGCTGGCGCGCGCGTCGAAGAAGGCGCGGTGCCGGAACGCCTCCGGGCGGAAGTCGCCGTCGAGCCCGCGGTTGACGACCCGCAGGATGTTGCGATTGAACTCGGCGGTGACGCCGGCCGCGTCGTTGTACGCGGCCTCGAGGACGGCGCGGTCCTTCACCAGGTCCGCGCCGAGCAGCAGGCGCCCGTCGGCGCCGAGCAGCCGCCGGATCGCGCGCAGCAGCCGGCGCCGGGCCCGGCCGTCGAAGTTTCCGATCGTGCTGCCGAGGAACAGCACGAGGCGGCGGCCCGCCGGCGGCGGCACGCGATCCAGGTCGTGCTCGAACTCGCCGATCACCGGCCGCACCTGCAGGCGCGGGTAGTCCCGGGCGAGCGCCGCCGTCGAGCGGGCGAGCGCCTCGGCCCCCACGTCGACCGGCACGTACCGCACGGCGCCGCCGTGATCCACGGCGTCGAGCAGGCGCCGGACCTTGTGACAGCCGCCGGGGCCCAACTCGACGATGTCCCGGGGATCGAGCGCGCGGACGAGCGCGCCGGCGACGTCGGCCAGGATCGCCTCCTCCGCGCGCGTGAGGTAGTACTCGGGCAGCGCGGTGATCCGGTCGAACAGCGCGCAGCCCGCGTCGTCGTAGAAGTACTTGGGCGGCAGCCAGCGCGGCGCGCGCGCCAGCCCGCGGCGCACGTCGAGCGCCATCCGGCGGAACGCCTCGACCGGCCGGGACTCAGGCGGCGACGGTGCGGAAGCCGGCGAAGACATTGCGGCGCTGCCGCGGGTAGAAGTTCCGCCAGGTGCTGCGAATGAGTCGCGTGCGCGTGGTCCAGGCGCCGCCCTTCAGCACCTTGCGCTGGCCGAAGTACGGCTCCGAGTACTCCTTGTAGGGATCGCAGACGAAGCCCGGGTAGGGCCCGAACGTGTCCGCGACCCACTCCCAGACGTTGCCGATCATCTGCCGGCAGCCGAGCGGGCTGTCACCGTCCGGCAGGGCGCGCACGTCGATGGGGCCGGCGGCCCGGTAGTCGAGGTTGGCCCGGGCGGCGGTCGGCGGCGCGTCGCCCCACGGGAAGCGGCGCTTGCATCCCGTCGCCGGCTCGAGCGTCGCCGCCATCTCCCACTCCGCCTCGGTCGGCAGGCGGCGGCCCGCCCACCGGCACCACGCCTCGGCCTCGTACCAGTTGACGTGCACGACGGGCTGCCAGTCGTCGAGCGGCGCCGGCCCCCCGAAGCGGCACTGTACCCAGCGGCGGCCGTCGCGCTGCCAGAACAGCGGCTGCTCGGCCTGAGCCTGGCGGCGCCACTGCCAGCCGCGCCGGCTCCACAGCTCGCGCCGCCGGTAGCCGCCGTCGTCCACGAACGCCGCGTACTGCGCGTTGGTCACCGGCGTGGACGCGATCGCGAACGGTGCGACGACGACGGCGTGCGCCCACTTCTCGTTGTCGAAGACGAACGGCTCGTCTGCCCCGGCGCCCAGCATGAAGACGCCGCCGGGGACGGCGACGTCGCGCGGGGCGTAGCCGGGCTCCGGCGCCGGCGGCGGCGTGGCCGCGCAGAGCGACAGGCGCGGCAGCCCGTAGCCGAGCGTCTGGCGGATGAGCGCGAGGTTCTCCGCGTGCATGTCCTCGTGCAGCGTGGCCAGCGCGTAGACGTAGGCGTCCTCGGCGGCGGGCGGCCGCGACTCGAGCCGGCCGGCGCAGCGGCACAGCACCTCGGTGATGTAGGCGAGCGTCCGGGCCCGCGAGGGAAAGGCGTGGTCCCAGCGCCGCCGGTAGGAGACGTTGAACGCGTCGTAGATGCCGTCCGAGCCCGGCAGCAGCGGGGCGGCGCCGTCGCGGTGCCGGAGGATCCAGTATTCCTGGAACCAGCCGACGTGGCCCATCTCCCAGATGGGCGGCTCCACGAAGTGCTGCGGCGTGCCGAGCATCTGCTCGTCGCTCAGCCCGTCCAGCAGCTCGAGCTCGACGCGACGAGCGTCGGCCAGCTCCTCGATGAGCCGTTCCGCGGGGACGGCATGGGCGGGCTGAGCCATGGTCAGGGCCGATCCTTGGGGGCGTAGTGTATCGGTGGTCGCCAGCCTGTGCTACCTTAGCGCCACTTTTTCGGCCCAGGAGGTTGCGCGCCATGAAATCTCCCCGTCTCGCGCTGGCGCTGGGGCTCGTGCTCACCCTGGCGGTGGCCATGGCCGTGCCGCTCACGCCCCGGGCCGACGCCCAGGGGCAGACGATCAAGATCGGCCTGCTCTACGACCACACCGGCGCGTTCGCCGCCGGCGGCTCGCTCAACTCGTGGCGCGGCGCCAAGATGGCCATCGATTACTTCAACGACAAGGGCGGCGTCCTCGGCAAGTACAAGATCGTGCAGGTGGACGCCGACGCGCAGTCGAAGACCGAGGTCGCCATCAACGAGGCGGAGCGGCTGCTGAACGTCGAGAAGGTGGACATCCTGGCCGGCATTTATTCGTCGGCGCACGCCGTGCCGCTGGCCGAGAAGGTGGACAAGCAGAAGAAGTTCATGTGGATCACCACGGCGATCTCCGATGCCGTCTTCAAGGACCGCAACCTCCAGTACACGTTCCGCTGCACCGCCTACGCCAGCCAGTTCGGCATCCTGTCCGTGCAGTACATCGCGGCCTACGCGCAGGAGCGCCTCGGCAAGGCGCCCAAGGATCTGCGCGTGGCGATCATCTACGAGGACGGGCCGTACGGCACCGGCGTCGGGGTGGCCAACGAGGCCGAGGCCAAGAAGCAGGGCATGAACGTCGTGCTGCGCGAGGGCTACTCGATCAACGCGCCGGACCTGTCCTCGCTCGTCACCAAGCTGCGCTCGCAGCGGCCCGACGTGCTGTTCCACACCGGCTACAACCCGGACATCGCGCTGTTCCTGCGCCAGGCCAAGGAGCAGGGGTTCCGCGTGAAGGCCTACGTCGGCCACGGCGCTGGCCACAGCCAGCTCGACAAGCTGAAGGAAGCGTTCGGCAACGACGTGCAGGGCTTCCACACCGTGGACCCGGTCGCCGCCCAGCTGCTCGATCCCAAGAAGCTCAAGCCCGGCGTGGGCGAGATGACGCAGGAGATGGTGCGCCGCTATCGCAAGGAGTTCGAGAAGGAGGGGCCGATCGCCCCCCACGTGTCCATGGGCTTCAACAACATGTGGGTGCTGCTCAACGACGTCGTGCCGCGCGCGATCGCCAAGCACGGCGGCTTCGGCCCCGACGCGCTGGCCGCCGCCTCCCGCGAGACCGACATCCCCGAGGGCGGCACGATGCAGGGCTACGGCGTGAAGTTCTTCCCGCCCGGCAGCCCGATGGCCGGCCAGAACGAGCGCTCGTTCCCGACGGTCTTCGAGGCGATCGAGGGCAAGTTCGAGGTCGTCTTCCCGAAGTCGGTGCAGACAGCCAACCCGATCCTCCCGCTCCCGGCGTCCTCTCCGTGGGGGGCGCGCTAGCCTGATCGCCGCCGGACGCCGGGCGCGCGGCCCGGCGTCCGGCTGACCATGCTCACCGTCACCGATCTGACGAAGCAGTTCGGCGGCTTCACGGCGCTCAACCGCGTGTCGTTCGAGGTGCGCGAGGGCGAGATCCTGGGGCTGATCGGTCCGAACGGCTCCGGCAAGACGACGCTGTTCAGCTGCGTGTCGGGCGCGCTGGTGCCGACGGCGGGCTCGATCCGCTTTCACGGCAACGAGCTGGTCCGGCTGACGCCCGACGCGATCTGCCACCGCGGCGTGGCCCGCACGTTCCAGATCCCCCGCCCCTTCCGCAAGCTGTCCATCCTCGACAACGTGGCGGTCGCCGCCCACTACGGTGCCGCGACGCGCTCCACCGAGACGGCCGCCCGCGCCCGTGCGCGCGAGGTCCTCGAGCTCGTCGGCCTGCCCACGGCGCCCGACGCCTCCACGACCCTGCTGGGGGCCGGCGGCCTCAAGAAGCTGGAGCTGGCGCGGGCGCTGGCGACCTCGCCGAAGCTGCTGCTGGCCGACGAGAGCCTGGGCGGCCTCGACCCCGGCGAGATGCACGACGCCGCCGACATGCTCAGGCGGGTGCGCGACCAGTACGGCGTGACGATCGTCTGGGTCGAGCACATCATGGCGACGCTCATGCGCGTGGTGGACCGCATCGTCGTGCTCGACCACGGCGAGAAGATCGCCGAGGGCCCGCCGCGCCAGGTCGCCGAGGACCCGCGCGTCGTCGAGGCCTACCTCGGCGAGAAGCTCGTGCTCGCCTGATGCTCGAGGTCCGCCACGTCAGCGCCGGCTACGGCGCCTTCACCGCGCTGTGGGACGTCAGCCTCACCGTCGCCGCCGGCGAGGCGGTGGCCGTCGTCGGCCCCAACGGCGCCGGCAAGACCACGCTCATGCGCGTGGTCTCCGGGCTGGTGCCCGCGCGCGGCGGCGCGCTGCTCTTCGAGGGCACCGAGCTGACCGGGCGCCGCGCCGACCAGATCGTCGCCCACGGCATCGCCCACGTGCCCGAGGGTCGCCGCATCTTCCCGCGGCTCAGCGTGGCGGAGAACCTCAAGATGGGCGCCTTCCTGCCGCCGGCGCGCCGCGCGTTCCGGGAGACGGTCGAGCGCGTCTATGCCCTGTTCCCCGTGCTCGCCGAGCGGCGCACGCAGCGCGCCGGCAGCCTCTCCGGCGGCGAGCAGCAGATGCTGGCCATCGGCCGCGCGCTGATGTCGCGGCCCAAGCTGATCCTGCTCGACGAGCCCTCGATGGGCCTGGCGCCGGTGATGGTGCTCCGCGTGTTCGATCTCATCCGCCGCGTGCGCGAGGAAGGCTACACGATCCTGGTCGTCGAGCAGAACGTGCGCCAGGTCCTCAAGCTGGTGGACCGCGCCTACCTGCTGGAGGTCGGCCGCATCCGCATGGAGGGCCGCGCCGAGGCGCTCACCGAGCAGGACTTCGTCCGCAAGGCGTACATGGGCGTGTGATGGATCCGATCTTCCTGCTCGAAGCCGCGATCAACGGGATCATGCTGGGCGGCGTGCTGGCCGTGCTCGCTCTCGGCCTCAACCTGATCTTCGGGGTGCTCGACATCGTGTGGATCGCCTACGTGGACCTGGTCATGCTGGCCATGTACGGCTTCTACTTCATGGTCCAGGTCCACGGCTGGCCGCTCTGGCTGGGCGGCGTGGCGACGCTGGGCGTGGGCGCGCTGCTCGGCGTCGGCGTGCATCTGCTGATCATCTCGCCGATCCTCACCAGCGCCCCGATCAACCAGCTGCTGGCCACCGGTGGCCTGCTCTTCTTCCTGCAATCGTTCGCGACGTTCCTGTGGACGACCGATCACCGCTCGGTGCGGCTGAGCCTGCCCAGCGTCGAGGTCGGCGGCATCTTCCTGCCCTTCACGCGGGTGATCCCGTTCGTGATCTCCATCCTGGCGATGCTGGCGCTCTACCTGTTCCTGCGCCACACCTACATCGGCACCGCCATCCGGGCCGTCTCCCAGGACCGGGACGCCATGGCGCTGATGGGCGCCAATCCGCAGCGCGTGTACGTGGTGACCTCGGCGGTGGGTGGCATGATGGCCGGGCTGGCGGCCACGCTGCTGTCGTTCCAGTACTCGGTGCATCCGTTCTTCGGCGGGCAGTTCGGCCCGCTGACCTTCATGGTCTGCGTGCTGGGCGGCCTCGGCAACATGGTCGGCGCCTTCGTGGCCTCGTTCGTCATGAGCGAGATCATCGCCCTGGGCGGCGTGATGTTCTCCACGGAGATGGGCTACGTCATCGCCTTCGTCGTCTTCATCGTGATGATGTTCGCCCGGCCGGGCGGCATCCTGGCCCGCCGCGAATGAGCCGCGGCCGCGCGCTGGGGGCGCTGGCGGTGGCGGCGCTGCTGGGGGCGCCGTTCGTACCGATGGGCGGCATGCGCCAGTACGTGCTGCACGTCGTCATCCAGGTGTTCATCTGGTCGTTCATCGGCTCGGCGTGGTCGCTCATGGGCCGCTTCGGCCTCGTCTCGCTGGGCCACGGCGCCTTCCTCGGGCTCGGTGCCTACGCGACCGTCCTGCTCTGGAACCACTTCGGGCTCACGCCGTGGCTGGGGGCGCCGGCCGGCGTGGCGCTGGCCGTGCTGCTGGCGCTGGTCATCGGCTACCCGTGCTTCCGCTTCCGCGTGGTCGGCCACTATTTCGCGCTCGTCACGCTGGCGGTGGGCGAGGTGGTGCGCCTGCTGATCATCGCCGAGCGCGACTGGACGGAGGGCTCGCTGGGCCTGACGCTCAGGTCGGCCGGCCGCGACTCGCTGCTGGCCGGGCAGTTCACCGACAAGCGCGTGTTCTACTACGCGGCGCTGGCCGTCTTCCTGGCCGGCCTCTGGATCTGGCAGCGCGTGGACCGCTCCATGGCCCGGGCGGCGCTGGAGGCCATCGGCGAGGACGAGACGGCCGCCGCCTCGGTCGGCGTGCACGTCACCCGCTTCAAGCTCGGCATCACCGTGGCCTCGGCCGCGCTGACGGCGTTCGGCGGCGCGCTCTACGCACAATACATCACCTACGTGAATCCCGACACGCTGTCCGGCATCGGCGTGTCGCTCAAGATCGTGTTCGCGGTCGTGCTGGGCGGCATGTACACGCTGCTGGGCCCGCTCGTCGGCACCGCGCTCACCACGGCGCTGGCCGAGGGCCTGCGGATCGCGTTCGGGCTGAAGTTCCTCGGCATGGCCGACACGATCTACGGCTTCCTGCTCGTCGTCTTCATCATCTTCCTGCCGACCGGGATCGGGGGATTCTGGGCCCGCGAGGCGCGCGGCGCGGCCGCCAAGGCGTGAGGCGCCTCGACTGACGTATCCTTGGACGCCATGGCGGACTACGCGGTGTACCCGGACAAGGAGCCCGGCAAGCAGGCGCGCGCGCTGGCCGAGCAGGTCGCGCGCGACGGTGGCCACGTGCTGGCGATCTACCAGGAGCCGATCGGCGAGCACTGGCAACTGTTCGTGCTGCTGCCGCGCACGAAGCTGGCCGCCAGCCCCTACCAGCGCGACGTGTCGCCCACGCACGTCAAGCGCCTGACCGAGGCGGTGAAGAAGATCGACAGATTCGTGGACCCGATCCTGGCCGTGTCGCCGGAGCCGGGCGTGTACTGGACACCGAACGGCAACCACCGCCGCACGGCGCTCGACAAGCTCAAGGCCGACTACATCCCGGCGATCCTGGTGGCCGAGCCCGAGGTGGCCTTCCAGGTGCTGCCGCTCAACACCGAGAAGGCGCACAATCTCAAGGAGAAGTCGCTGGAGGTCATCCGGATGTACCGCGCGCTCGTCGAGCAGCAGCCCACCTCCACCGAGGAGGACTGGACGCTGCAGTTCGAGTCGCCGCACTTCATCACGCTGGGGCTGCTCTACGAGCAGAACAAGCGCTTCGCCGGCGGCGCCTTCGCACCGATCCTGCGCCGGGTGGACAAGTACCTCAAGGGCAGCCTCCGCAAGGGCCTGGAGGAGCGCACCGAGCGCGCCGAGATGGTGCGCCGCGCCGACGAGGTCCTCGGGCAAGTCGTGGCCAAGGTCAAGAAGCGCGGGATCAACCATCCCTACGTGAAGAACTACCTGCTGGCGCGCACCACG
>DASSLH010000706.1:0-3548 GCA_035689625.1 Candidatus Methylomirabilota bacterium
CGGCACGGGCTGCGCCGTGCGCACGCTGCTGGCGTACCTGACCGACGCGAAGTAGGACGCGTGATGGACGGGCGCGTCGACCTGCACTCGCACACGACCGCCTCCGACGGCACGCTCTCGCCGCGCGAGCTGGTGCGGCTGGCCGCGCGCCAGCGCGTGCGCGTGCTGGCCGTCACGGACCACGACTCGGTGTCGGGGCTGCCGGAGGCGATCGACGAGGCCGCCCGCCACGGCATCGAGATCGTGCCGGGCCTGGAGATCAACTGCGACGTGCCGGGCTCGGAGATCCACGTGCTCGGCTACTTCGTCGACTGGCAGGCCGAGTGGTTCGAGGGCTTCCTCGCCGGGCAGCGGGCCGAGCGTGCCGCCCGCGTGCACCGCATGGTGGCGCGCCTGGCCGAGCTCGGCATGCCGCTCACGGCGGAGGAGGTCTTCGCCATCTGCAAGGAGGGCTCGCCCGGCCGCCCACACGTCGCCCGGGCGATGGTCGATCGCGGCTACGTCAAGTCGGTGCGCGAGGCGTTCGATCGCTGGCTGCACGCCGCCGGCCCCGCCAACGTGCCGCGCCACCGGTTGGAGCCGGCCGAGGCCGTCGCGGTGATCCGCCGCGCCCACGGCGTGCCGGTGCTGGCGCATCCGGGCCTCGCCCAGCGCGACGAGCTCATCCCCGAGCTCGTGCAGGCGGGGCTGGCCGGCGTCGAGACCTACTATCCCGAGCACTCCGCCGGCCAGATCGAGGCCTATCGCCAGCTCTGCCGCCGTTACGACCTCGTCGCCACCGGCGGCTCCGACTACCACGGGCCCAGCACCGGGCGCGCGGCGACGCTCGGCAGCCCGGCGGTGCCGGTCGAGGTCTGGGACGCGCTGACGGCCAGGGCGCGCCGGCTCGCGCAGCCATGAACGTGCAGATCTTCGGCTTCCGCGACTGCCAGGACACACGCAAGGCGCAGCGCTTCTTCGCCGAGCGACGGATTCCCGTGCACTTCGTGGACCTCGACGAGCGGCCGGCCGCCCGGGGCGAGCTGCGGCGCTTTGCCGAGCGCTTCGGCCCCGCCGCGCTGATCGATCGCGAGGGGCCGCGCTTCAAGGCGCTCGGCCTGCGCGTGGCCGGCGACTCGCCGCAGCGGCTGCTCGATCGCGCGCTGACCGAGCCGCGGCTGCTGCGCACCCCGCTCGTGCGCCACGGCGGCAAGGTGAGCGTCGGTCACGCGCCCGAGGAGTGGCAGGCCTGGCTGGACGCGGAGAAGCCGGCGTGACGCCGGCGCCGTTCTCGCTGCACGTCGCCGACGACGTGCTGAGCGACCTGCGCGCGCGCCTGGCACGCGTGCGCTGGCCCGACGAGGCGCCCGGCAGCGGCTGGCAGCACGGCAGCAGCCTGGCCTACATGAAGGAGCTCGTCGCCTACTGGCGTGAGCGCTACGACTGGCGCGCCCAGGAGGCGCGCATCAACCAGTGGCGGCAATTCACGGTGCCCATCGGCGGCATCGACCTGCACGTCGTCCACGAGCCCGGCGTGGGGCCGGCGGCGCTGCCGCTGCTGCTCTCGCACGGCTGGCCGGGCTCGGTCGTGGAGTTCGAGCGGATCATCCCGCTGCTGACCGATCCCGGGCGCTTCGGCGGCGATCCCGCCGACGCGTTCACGGTCGTCGCGCCCTCGCTGCCCGGCTACACGCTGTCGTTCCGGCCGGGTCAGCCGCGCCTCGGCGTCGTCGAGATCGCCGAGCTGTTCGCCTCGCTCATGACCGACGTGCTCGGCTACCGGCGCTTCGCGGCCCAGGGGGGTGACTGGGGGGCGTTCATCACCTCCGTGCTCGGCGCCAGCCATCCCGAGCGCGTCGCCGGTATCCACGTCAACCTGCTCGCCGTGCGCCGCGACCAGGGGCTGCCGGCCAACCCCAGCGAGGAGGAGAAGGCCTACCTCGAGGAGCTCTCCCACTGGCTGCGCGAGGAGACCGGTTACATGCAGATCCAGGGCACGCGGCCGCAGACGCTGGCCTATGGCCTCACCGACTCACCGGTGGGGCTGGCCGCCTGGATCGTGGAGAAGTTCCGCACGTGGAGCGACTGCGGGGGCGACGTCGAGCGGCGGTTCTCGAAGGACACGCTGCTGACCAACGTGATGCTGTACTGGGTGACCGGCGCCATCGGCTCGTCGTTCTGGCCGTACTACGCGCGCCAGCACGGCCCGTGGCCGATCAGCGAGAAGCGCCCGGTGAAGGTGCCGACCGGCTATGCGTCCTTCCCGAAGGAGATCCTGCACCCGCCGCGCGCGTGGGCCGAGCGCGTCTACAACATCACGCGCTGGACCCCGATGCCGGCCGGTGGCCACTTCGCCGCGCTCGAGGAGCCCGAGGCGCTGGCGGCCGACATCCGCGCCTTCTTCCGCCCGCTGCGCTGACTACTGCTTGGGGGTGCTGAAGGTCCCGAACCCGTCGCGGTCGTAGAACGCGATCGCGGGGGCGCCCTCGCGGTTGAGCGCGAACTCCGCCCGCGCCTTGCCGGCGGCGTCGTAGAGGGTCATCGCCGGCGCGCCGTGGGGCAGGGTGACCATGCCCGCGCGCAGCTTGCCGCCGCGCTCGTTGAGGACCACCAGCGCGGCGCCGTTCTCGACGCCGACGGTGAGCCGCGGCATGCTGTCGGCGTCCTTGAAGCGCAGCGCCACCGACTGATCGCCGTCCACCACCAGCTCGGCGCGCGGGCGCCCGGCCTCGTCGCGCAGCACGAAGCGCTCGGCCTCGATCACGCGCGGCACCCGGCCGGCCTGGCCCATGACCCCGATGGCCAGCAGCCCCAGGCCGCCCAGCGCCGCCAGGCGCCGCCAGCGCCGCTGCTCCCGCTCCAGCCGCTCACAGCGTTCCGCGATCGTCAGGCCCATCGCTTCGCTCATGGCCCCTCCTTGCCCGGGTGGTGAGGAAACGTGACTCTCACAGCAAGGACGGGGCCAAGCCGGACGGGGTCCGCATCGTGGCGCACCTAAAGCGCTCGTCGCGCGTCGCCGGCGGAGCCGTGACGCCAAGCCGACACCACGATGTCAGCGTGCCCGACAGCCGCGCCTCGCGCGACTCTAGCCGACGTAAGCGGGAAAGACGCGCCGCACGATCTCCGGTGGATTGACGGCGAGCAGGCCGGTGGCCAGCCGCCGGGCGGCGCCGCGCACGGCGACGAACGTGATGGCGGCGCTGGCCACCAGGCGGCCACCCGCGTCGCGCGCGGCGACGGCCGTTCTCCAGTATCGCGTGTCGTCCGGGCGCGCGTGCACGTCGGCCCGCGCCCCGGCGATCGTGATCTCGTCCCCGGCGGCGGCCGGCGCGTGCAGCGTCACGCGCAGCTCGGTCGTCATGCCGGACTCGCCGGTCGCCAGCGCGCCCAGCCAGAACGCCGCCTCGTCGAGCAGCGTCGTGAGCGCCAGCGGCGCCAGGGTGCCGTCGGCGGCCGCGAAGCCGCGGCGCGGGCGCCAGCGTCCGCCCACGGCGACGTCGTCGGCGCGCAGCTGCACGCCGAGCCCGAGCGCGTTGGCGGTGCCGCAGGCGAAGCAGCTGCGCGAGATC
>DASSLH010000707.1:0-4270 GCA_035689625.1 Candidatus Methylomirabilota bacterium
CCGCCGGCCATCCGCTCCTTGGCCACGACCAGCGCGACCTTGCCGTTGGTGATATCCACGGTGGCGGTGCTGCCCTGCTCGCTGATGCGCAGCGTGGAGTGCTCGCGGACGGTCACGACCGCCGCGCCGCCCAGCAGGATGCGGGCCAGCGAGCGGTCGCCCGTCGTGACCAGGTCCTGGGCGAAGACGTTCTCGCGGAACTTTAGTGGCTGCACGGTCGGCGCCGGCTGAGCCGCCGAGGCCCGGGTGACCGATGCCTCGCCCTGCAGGGTCGTGACGACACCGGCCGCCCTGGTCTGCGCCTGCGCCGCAATGGGCGCCAGGGCGACGGCGGCGGCAAGGAGCCATCCGGTGTGCCGCCGTGACACGTGTCTCATGAGTCCCCCCTGCGCTCGTGGCTCGCGGTGGTCCGCGAGAACTGAAAGTTGCCGAATCCTAGCATCACCTCGCGTCACGCGCGAGGGGGAGCCGCGCTCAGCAGGGCCCGGGCGGCGCGGGCGGCGATCCCGCGATGGCTCACGCGATGCTTCGCCGTCGCCGGCACCTCGGCCAGCGTCGCGTCGAGCGGGGGATGGAAGAAGATCGGGTCGTAGCCGAAGCCGCCGCTGCCGCGCGGCCCCTCGGCGATGACCCCCTCGCAGGCGCCCTCGGCCACGCGCTCGCGGCCGTCGGGATCGACGATCGCGATCACGCACCGATAGCGCGCGGTGCGCCGCGCCGGCGGCAGGCCGCGCAGGCGCTCCAGCAGCAGCGCGTTGCGGCCGGCGTCGTCCAGCCCCTCGCCGCCCCACCGCGCCGAGTAGAGACCGGGGCCGCCGTCGAGGGCGTCCACCTCGATGCCGGAGTCGTCGGCCAGCGCGGTGGCGCCGGTGGCGGCGGCGGCGGCGCGCGCTTTGATGAGCGCGTTCTCGCGATACGTCGTGCCGGTTTCCTCGGGCAGGGTCGCGCCCGGCACGTCGGCCAGCAGCGTGATCCGCCAGGGGACGTCGCCGAGCAGCTCGACGAGCTCGCGTCCCTTGGACCGATTCAGGGTGGCGACGACGAGGCGGGGCCTACAGCCGGAAGGTCTTGTCGCCACGCGAGTCGAGCGCCCGGCGCTGGAGCGCCACGAGCTGGCGGATGCCGCGCTCGGCCAGGCCCAGCAGGGCGTCGAGACGGCCGCGGTCGAACGGGATCTGCTCGGCGGTGCCCTGCACCTCGACGAACTCGCCGCGGCCCGTCATGACGACGTTCATGTCCACCTCGGCGCTGGAGTCCTCGACGTAGTCGAGGTCGAGCAGCGCAGCGCCGCCGACGACGCCCACGCTGATGGCGGCCACGCAGTCGCGCAGCACCGCGGCGGGATTGACGGCCGGAACCTTGCCGAGGGCGTCGGCCAGCGCAACGAAGCCGCCGGTGATCGCCGCCGTGCGGGTGCCGCCGTCGGCCTGGATGACGTCGCAGTCGATCCACACCGTGCGCTCGCCCAGCTTGCCGCGGTCGGCGATCGCCCGCAGCGCGCGTCCCACCAGGCGCTGGATCTCCTGGGAGCGGCCGCTGGGCCCGCGGTTCTCGCGCGTCATGCGCGTGTTGGTCGAGCGCGGCAGCATCCCGTACTCCGCGGTGATCCAGCCGACGGCCTGGCCCTTGAGGAAGGGCGGCACCTTGTCCTCGACGGTGGCGGTGCAGATGACCTTGGTGGCGCCGAACTCCACCAGCACCGAGCCCTCGGGATGCAGGAGGAAGTCGCGGGTGACCGTGGCCGGACGCAGCTGGTCGGGGGCGCGGCCGTCGGCGCGGGGCATGGGGGCGCTCAGCGGGCGCCGGCGGCGGCGCGCGCCCGCTGGTCCCAGGCGCGCTTGTAGTCGGCCAGCCCGCTGACGATCGCGCGCGCGATCTCGTCGCGGTAGCGCGAGTCCTTCAAGCGCTTCTCTTCCTTCGGGTTCGTCACGAAGCCGATCTCCACCAGGATGGCCGGCATGGCGGCGCCGCCCAGCACGTAGAAGCCCGCCTGCTTCACGCCGCGGTTGGGAATGTGCAGCGTGTGCGTGACGGTGTCCAGCATGATCTCGGCCAGCCGCGAGGACTCGTCCTGGAACTCCGACTGGGCCAGGTCCCACAGGATCGTCTTCACGATGTCGGTGCGTCCGTTCTTGCCGCTGGCCGTCTTCTCGAGCTGCACGACGCTGTTCTCGGTGGCGGCCACCTGGCGGGCGATGCTGTCGGTCGCCTCCGACGACAGGAAGTAGACCTCCACGCCCTGGGAGGCAGCGTCGCGGTGGGCATTGGCGTGGATGGACACGAACAGGTCGGCCCGCTCGCGGTTGGCGAAGCTGGTGCGGTCCTTGAGCGTGACGAAGGTGTCGGCGTCGCGCGAGAGCTTGACCCTGACGTCCACGCGGTCCTCGAGCAGGCGCGCCACCCGCCGGGTGACGTCGAGAACCAGCTCCTTTTCCTGCAGGCCGCCGGGGCCGACGGCGCCGGAGTCGTGGCCGCCGTGGCCGGCGTCCAGCACGATCGTGCGCAGCGGCGTGAAGGCCGGGCGCTCGCGCGCCGCGGTCTCGCCTGGACGCATGAAGTCCAGCACCAGGCGCGGCGGATCGGTCAGCGAGGAGGCGCGCAGCTCGCCGGCGGCGCCCTCGAAGGCGACCGTGAGCATCGCGTCGGCGCCGGCCTTCTCCAGCCGCGCGCTCTCGACGAACCCGTCGCCGATGGGCTGGACGTCCGCCACCGCGTTGAGTCCAACCAGCCGGATCCGCATCTGCTTGCCGCCGGCCTGCTCGACCTTGTGCGTGATGGGACCGGAGCTCTCGAGCACCAGGCGCGTGAACGAGGGATAGGAGCGCGTGCGCAGCTCGTCGAGCGCGACCGGCGCGACGACCGCCGACGGCGTGGGCGCGGCGGGCGGCGCCGGCGGCGGCATCACGGCGGCGAGCTTCGGCATCACCTGGGTGAGGAACGTCTCGGGCACCAGCCAGGTGCCCTTGCGGACGACGACCGGCGCGTCGAGCACGATCGGCGAGCCGTCCACGAGGATGCGCGACCAGTTGCGGGTGAACGTCACCACGTGGCTGTTGGCGCGCAGCCGGGCCTGGGTGCTGTCGGCCGTGGCGTCGAGCTTCGTCTTGAGCGTCTCGGCCACCCGGGCCAGCTCCACGTAGCCGCGGCCCTCGTGGGTGACGGTGGGCAGCCCGGCGGCCGCGGTGCCGCTGCACAGCACGACGACGAGGAGACTGGCGGCGAGACGGGCGCCCAGCATCGGTAGGCCCGATTGTAGCAACGCGAACGGCCGCGGTGAAATTCAGCCGGCACGGCGAGCAGCCGGCGTCAGGCCGCGTAGCGCAGGATTGCCCCCACCCCGTCGCGTCCGGCCAGGCCCGCGTGCCGCTCGACCACGCTCACCTCGCCCCCGCTGGCCAGCACCCGGCCGACCATGGCCTCGCCCAGCTCGGCCTGCTCGACGCCGCCGCCGCAGAACCGGCAGCGCCCGGGGGCCGGCGGCTGCAACGCCCCGCAGCCGCCGCACACGGCTCCCGCCCGCTCGAACGTCCGGACCATATAGAGGTGCTGGACGGCGTTACGGTTGACGGCCTCCAGGGTGGGCTCGACGCCGGCCACCGCCCGGCCGCCCTTGGCGGCGGCGTCCAGCAGCCGGTCCACGTCGCCGGCGTCGCCCTGCTCGTCCAGGCGCGCCAGCCGCTCGGCGGCCCGGGTGACGATCGCCGCGGTGGACTCGTAGCGCGCGCCGCTGACGGCGCCGGCGACCAGCCGCTGCGTGGACGTCGGCAGGTGCTCGCGGAAGACGGCGACGGCGCGCGGCTCGCCGGACAGCACGATGCGCCGCACGTCGTGGCGCTCGGCCAGCATCGCCACCGCCGCCGCGGTGGCCTGGAAGTGCTGGTCGCGGTGGGCCTCGATGTGGCGCTGGTAGCGCGTCTGGGCCAGCGCCGCCCAGCCGCCGCTCTTGTGGCGTCCCTCCACGGAATGCTCCAGCGCGACTTCCTCGCCAGGGCCCGCCGGCGTCAGCGCGACCAGCCGGGCGCCGGTGCCGTCGACGAACACGACGAGAGCGGGCACGGCGTTCTCCGACGGGTCCACGAGCGGGCGCAGGCAGGGCCGGCCGTTGACGACGAACACGTCCTCGAAGGCCACGCGCAGCGGCAGCACCTCGCGCAGGCCCTCGCCGCCCGCGAACAGCGCCACACCGGAGGCGTCGGGAAACTCGGCCTGCGCGATGATGCGCTGGCCCTGCGCCTCGATCCACTCCAGGTCGTCCTCGGCCGGGCGCTCG
>DASSLH010000708.1:0-4875 GCA_035689625.1 Candidatus Methylomirabilota bacterium
GTTCGAGACGAAGACGGGCCCGCTGATTGTCGCCGCCGGCAACGATCGCCTGTTCGCGAAGCTGGCCGGTGTGCTCGGCCACCCGGAGTGGGCGACGGATCCGCGCTACACGACCAATGCCGCCCGCGTCGAGCACAAGGACGCGCTGCTGGCCGCGATCGAGGCGATCTTCCTCACGCGCAGCAAGGGCGAGTGGATCGACGCGCTCGAGGCCGAGGGCGTGCCGTGCGCGGTGATCAACAGCCTGCCGGACGCCGTCGCCCACCCGCAGGCCGAGGCGCTGGGGATGATCCAGCCGGTGCCGGGCGACGACTTCTCGCTCGTCGCGCTGCCGATCTCGTTCGAGGGCGTGCGGCCGGGCATCCGGCGGGCGCCGCCGAAGGCCGGCGAGGACTCCATGGAATGGGGGCCCCGGGGCTAGCTCGCCGTCGCGCGATACCAGGCGATGGGGCCGAACAGCGTCGGCGCGTGACCGACCTCGGTGGCGCCGGCCAGGCCAGCCTCGGTCATGAGCGCGACGATGCGGCCGCGGAAGTTGTCGGCCGTGTGCTGGGCGATGTGCAGGACCCGGGCGAGCACCCCACCCGGCGGCGCGCCCGCGCCGCCGAAGTCGACGACGTGAACCCTGCCGCCGAGCTTGAGCACGCGGCGCACCTCGCGCAGCGCCTGCAGCTTCTGCTCCGGCTGCAGGTGATGCAGCATGAACGACGAGAACACGTGGTCGAACGTCGCGGGCGCGTACGGCAGCTGCTGGGCGAAGCCCTGATCGAGACGGACGTTGACGCGGGCCTTCCGTGCCTTGCGCTCGGCGCGCGCCAGCGCCTTGAGATCGGGATCGAGCCCGACGACCTCGACGCCGGGATGCGCGCGGGCCAGCAGCACGACGAGGCTGCCGGTGCCGCAGCCGATGTCGAGCACGCGCTGGCCCGCGCGCACGCCGGCGGGCTCGACGAGCGCGCGCCGGTAGGCGTCGAAGCCGAACCGTTTCGCGAACAGGTCGTAGAACGGCAGCAGCCAGTCCCGTCCCGCCGCCGGCACGTAGGAGCGTGGCGGCGTGTCAGTCAGGTTCCAGCCCCAGCGCCTGGCGCAGCGCCGAGCGGCGCAGCTGGGACTGCGACCACTGCTGGCCGCCGGTGAGGCCGCCGTCCACGACGAGCGCGTGGCCGTTGACGAAGCTCGACTCGTCGCTGGCCAGCCACAGCGCGGCCTGGGCGATGTCGTCCGGCACGCCGGAGCGGCGGATCGGCTGCAGGTTCTCCAGCACGCCCTTCATGAGCCGGGTCGTCTCCTCGTAGCGCTCGGGCGGCAGGCCGAGGCCCTTGGCGAAGATCGGCGTGGCGATGCCGCCCGGGCAGATGCAGTTCACGCGCACGCCGTGCTCGCCCAGCTCCATCGCGACGGTGCGGGTGAGATGGATCACCGCCGCCTTGGCCGTGCTGTAAACGTGCGGGCCGTAGCCGGCGCGCAGCCCGGCGATGCTGGCGGTGCTGATGATCGAGCCGGCGCCCTGGCGCTTCATCACCGGGGCGGCGTGCTTCATGCCGAGGAAGGGGCCGCGCAGCAGCACGCCCAGCGTCTCGTCGAAGCCGGCGACCGGCACGTCCTCGATCTTGCCGCCGACGCCGCCGTAGCCCGCGTTGTTGAACAGGCAGTCGAGCCGGCCGAAGCGGCCGACCGCCTCGGCGACGGCGCCGGCGACGTCGGCCTCGCGGCTCACGTCGCAGCGCACGAAGGCCGCGCGCGGGCCGAGGTCGGCGGCCACCTCGCGGCCGCGCGCGTCCACGTCGGCGACGAGCACGCTGGCGCCCTCCTGCGCGAACAGGCGCACGGTCGCCTCGCCGATGCCGCTGGCGCCGCCGGTGACGAGCGCGACCTTGCCGGCCAGCCGCGTCATGGCGTGAGCGGCGCCCCGCCCCAGCGCTCGCGCATCGTGAACTCCTCGACCGCCTTGCGCTTGAGCTTGGTCAGCTGCTTGACCGGCCGGCCCAGCGGCATGACCGCGGCCACCGCCACGTGCTTGGGAATGTCGAGGAGCGCCTGGATGCGCGGCTCCTCGGCGACGGCCAGCGTGGTGATGGTGCCGCCGAAGCCCTCCTGGCGGGCGGCCAGCAGCACGCTCCACGCGAACGGATAGACCGACGCGCCGCTGATGACGCCGACCCGGTCGAGCTCGGAGTCGGTCGAGGCCACGACCTTGAGGTCGACGCAGAGGACGAGCACGACGGCGGCCCGCAGCACCGACTCGGTCAGGCGCGCGGGCGGCTGCGTGCGCTCGATGGTGGCGTCGTCCACGCGCGGCGGATCGATCGTGTTCCAGGGGCTCTCGCCGTTGGCCACCTGGGCGGCGTAGCGCTTGGCGGCGGGGACGTTGAGGGCGGCCAGCGCCTCGCGCGTGGCGCGGTCGCGCACGACGAGCACGCGCCAGCCCTGGCGGTTGCCGCCGCTGGGCGAGAAGCGCGCGCGGTCGAGGATGCGGTAGAGGGTCGCGTCGGGCAGGGGGTCGGCGGTGAAGTCGCGCGCGGAGAACGTGGTGCGCAGGACCTGGTCCAGCTCCATGGCTCCTCCTCGGGGCAACGGCCGGCCCATCCTACCGCAGGCCGGCGAACCTTTATTGACTTAACTATTTACTTCCTGTATCGTTACGTTCCCATGCGCCGCCGCAATGGCTTTCGCCCCATCGCCCGCGACGCCGAGCGCCTGCTGGACCTGCTCAACGCGCTCGGCAGCACGACGTTCCGCCAGCTGCTCTGGCAGAAGTCCTCGCTGCTCGACCTCACCTACGCGCAGTCGCAGGTGCTGTTCTACGTGGACGAGCACCCCGGCTGCCACATGGGCGACGTGGCCAAGGCCTTCGCGGTGACGCTGCCGGCGGTGACCCACATCGTCGATCGCCTGGAGGAGAAGCAGTTCATGCAGCGCGCCGCCGACGCCGCCGACCGCCGCGCCACCGTGCTGGAGCTCACCCGCCGGGGCGCCGAGATCGCCCACGACCTGCGGGCGGCGCGGATGGAAGGCCTCGAGCGCGTGGTGGCGCGCATGACGCCGGCCCAGCGCGGCCAGGCCGTGGACGGGCTGGAGGCCCTCGTCGACGCCGCGCTGGCGCCATCCCGGAGGAGCTCTCGATGAGGTCGAGCGTTCGCCGTCTGGCCCTGCTGGCCCTGGCCGCCCTGCCGCTCGCCGCCTGCTCCGACCGCGCGTCGGGCCAGGCGCGGCAGCCGGCGCGGCCGGCGGTGCCGGTCACCGTGAGCGACGCCGTGGCCAAGGACGTGCCGGTGCAGCTCACCGCCATCGGCACCGTGCAGGCCTACACGAGCGTCGTCGTGAAGTGCCTGGTCAACGGTCAGGTGGCCCAGGTGAGCTTCAAGGAAGGCGAGGACGTCCGCAAGGGCCAGGTGCTGTTCACGCTCGACCAGCGGCCGTTCGAGGCCACGCTGCGGCAGGCCGAGGCCAACGTGGGCCGCGACCGCGCGGCGCTGAGCCAGGCCGAGGCCTCGTTCAAGCAGCGCCAGGCCGAGGTGCTGCAGGCCGAGGCCGCGCTGGCCCGCGACCAGGCCCAGATGGACAACGCCCGCGTGCAGGAGAAGCGCTACCGCGACCTGGTCGACAAGGAGCTGGTGGCGCGCGAGCAGTACGACCAGATCCGCACGAACATGTCCGCCATGGAAGCCACCGTGCGCGCCGACGCCGCCGGCGTCGAGAACGCACGGGCCGCGCTCAACGCCACCCAGGCCAGCGTGGAGAACGCGCGGGCGGTCATCCGCGCCGACGAGGCGGTGGTGGACAGCGCGCGCGTGCAGCTGTCCTACACGGTGATCCGGGCGCCGATGGACGGCCGGACCGGCAACGTCACCGCGTTCGTGGGCACCGTGGTCAAGGCCAACGACGACAACGGCCTGGTGACGATCAACCAGGTCCACCCCGTCTACGTCTCCTTCGCGCTGCCCCAGCAGTTCCTGGCCGACGTCAAGAAGTACCGCGCCCTGGGCGCGCTGGCGGTGGACGCCGCCCCGGCCCAGCAGCGGCAGGGGGCGACGCGGGGCGAGGTGACGTTCGTCAACAACGCCGTGGACACGACGACCGGCACCATCCAGCTCAAGGCGACATTCGCCAACGGCGACAACGTGCTGTGGCCCGGCCAGTATGCCGACGTCACGCTCACGCTGACCACCGAGCCCAACGTCGTGGTCGTCCCCTCCCAGGCCGTGCAGAACGGCCAGAACGGGACGTACGTCTTCGTCGTCAAGCCGGACCTCACGGTGGAGTCGCGGCCGGTCGAGGTCGCCCGCCGCCTGGCCACCGAGATGGTGATCGGCAAGGGCCTCCGGGCCGGCGAGCGCGTCGTCACCGACGGTCAGCTGAAGCTGGTGCCGGGCGCCAAGGTGGACGTCAAGAAGCCGGCATGACCACCGACCTCTTCATCAAGCGGCCGGTCCTCACCACGCTGCTGATGGCGGCCATCCTGCTCTTCGGCGTGATGGGCTTCCGCCTGCTGCCGGTGAGCGACCTGCCCAACGTGGACTTCCCGACCATCCAGGTGCAGGCCGCGCTGCCCGGCGCCAGCCCGGAGACGATGGCCTCGGCCGTCGCCACGCCGCTCGAGAAGCAGTTCCTGACGATCGCCGGCGTCGATTCCATGACGTCCACCAGCGCGCTGGGCCTGACGGCGATCACCATCCAGTTCTCGCTGGACCGCAGCATCGACGCCGCCGCCCAGGACGTGCAGTCCGCGCTCACGCGGGCCGCCCCGCTCCTGCCGCCCGGCATGCCGACGCCGCCGACGTTCCAGAAGGTGAACCCGGCCGACCAGCCGGTCCTCTATCTCTCGCTCAGCTCGCCCACCCTGCCGCTCTACCAGGTGGACGACTACGCGCAGAC
>DASSLH010000709.1:0-3043 GCA_035689625.1 Candidatus Methylomirabilota bacterium
CGAGGCGCGCGCGGCGGCCAGCCCCGCGCTCATGACGCGCGGCATCTTCGCGGCCGCCGCCCGCGAGTCGGCCGACGCGACGCGCCCGCCGGCCTGAGCCGGCGTGGCCCTGCAACGGACGTTTCTTTTGTGTCGACACAATCGTGGACTTCGTTGCGCACCCGCCGCCGCGAGTGCCGGAATTTCGCGCGGGCGCCGCGCGCGGGGCGAAATCTTCATCCGGCGGCAGGCACGGCGCGTGGCTTGCACCCCGGCCATCGCAGGAGAACCGCCGTGCTGGCTGAAGCGCTCGCCCGACCGGTCGCGTCGATCGTCAGCCCTCGCGTCGTCGCCGACCTCCATCGCGAGGGCTTCATCGTCCTCGAGCAGGTGACCACGCGCGAGGACCTGGACCGCATCCGGCAGATCATGGCGCGCCTGTACCGGCGCTACCGGGGGCTCGCCGCCGTGCGCCGCGCGTGGGACCTCGGTGTCGCCGCGCCCGGTGAGCTGCCGGAGGTGCTGGAGATCAACCAGACGATCGCGCTGGAGCCCGAGCTGGAGACGACGCTCACGTTCCGCCGCTGCCAGGAGCTGGCCGCGGCGCTGCTCGGCCGCGCCGTCGAGTACCGCTTCGATCACGCGATCTACAAGCCGGCCTTCAACGGACGCGAGACCGCGTGGCACCAGGACGAGGCCTACACGCTCGATCCGCGCCTGGTGACCGCGCACTTCTGGGTCCCGCTGCAGGACGTGACGATCGAGATGGGCTGCATGCAGTTCATCCCCGGCAGCCATCGCCAGCGGCTGCGCAGCCACCACCGGCTGCACCACCTGCGCCACGCCCACGCGCTGGAAGCCGACGACGTGGACGCCAGCCGCGCGGTGGCGCGGCCGGTGCGCGCCGGTGACATGACCGTGCACTTCCCGCGCACGCTGCACTACACGGGGCCCAACCTCACGCCGATTCCCCGGCTGGCGTGGTCGCTGGAGTTCGGCCCGCGCCGCTGGCTGCCCTCGCGGCTGCTGGCCAAGGCGCGCCTGGTGTGGCGCGCGGGGCTGCCGGGCTTCGGCCGGCTGCGGCCGGCCGACGCTCAGGCCTGAGCCGGCTCGACCTCGGGCGGCGGCCCGGCCGCGCGCGCGCGGCGCTCGATGTCCGGGACGTTGACCAGCGGCACCAGCAGCCAGGCGGCGGCCGTCATCGCCGCCGAGATCAGCACGAGCGGCGTGTAGCCGATGTAGTCGTACAGATAGCCTCCGGTGACCTGCGAGCCCTGCACGCCCAGGTTGTAGACCGACATCAGCAGCGCGAAGAACGTCCCCTCCGCGTGCTTGGGGCAGGCCTTGGCCGCCAGGTCGAGGAACGCCAGCTGGGTGATCATGCCGAGCCCCCCGAAGAGCGGATCGATGATCAGCGCCGAGCGCGGGCCACGGTAGAGCAGGTAGGCGAGCGCGCTGACCACGCCGATGCCGATCGAGAGCACGATGATCCGCTGCAGCGAGACCTTCCGCGACAGCGGCGCGTAGATGGCGGCCCCCACGATGGAGGCGGCGGCGGTGAGCGAGCCGAGCAGGCCGATGAACTGCTGGCTGAACTTGAGCGTGTCCGTCTGGAAGTAGAACAGCGGGATGCCGATCGAGGGGCTGAAGGTCCAGAAGAAGATGAAGCCGGCCACCACCCACAGCGTGCGATCGCGCACCGCCCGGCGGATGCCGCGCCCGGCCTCCCGGAACTCCTCGCGGCCCGACCTGGCCGGCGCCTCGTGGATGAAGACGGCGCCCATGACCAGCGCGACGAACGGAAAGAACGCCGACACCACCAGCGCGTCGCGCAGGTCGCGGTGCTCGGCGAAGTAGCCGCCGATGAGACCGACCAGGATGGTGGCCACGTTGATGGCCGCCCACTGGACGGACTGGAACGCGCCGGTGAGGCCGAGCGGCTTGCCGTTCTCGACCATCATGGCGTCGGTGAGCACGTCGGTGAACGCGATGCCGAGGCCGATCGTCATGATCAGCAGGGCCAGCGTCCAGTACCCGGGGGCCGTGCGGGCGGCCAGGGCAAGCCCGGCGGCCGTCGCCAGCGCGCAGGTGAGCAGGAAGTAGCTCTTGCGGCGCCGGCCGAACAGTGGGATCGAGTCCGACAGCAGGCCGTAGACGGGCTTGATGACCCACGGCAGCAGCGTGATCCAGCCGAAGCTGGCGACCTGCGAGGCGCTCAGCCCCAGCCGCTCCTTGAGCGTCAGCGTCACCGGCTGGGCGGAGACGTAGTACATGCCCTGCGAGAAGTAGACGACCGCGAACAGCATCGCCAGGCGGCGGGCGTCGGGGCTGCGGAACGGGTGGAGGCGGTCCAGCCGGCGGGCGAGCGGCACGGCCGCATGATAGGCCATTTGACGCGCGCCACCCGCCGAGTTAAGACACGGTGACCGATGCGCTCCGTCTGTCCGCACGACTGTCCCTCGTGCTGCAGCCTGGACGTCACCGTCGAGGCCGGCCGCCTCGTCGCCGTCGGCGGCGACGCCGCGCACCCGTTCACGCAGGGCGTGATCTGCGGCAAGGTGCGCGAGTACGCCGAGCGCGAGCACTCGCCGCTGCGTCTCACGCACCCGCTGAAGCGGGTGGGGCCCAAGGGCGCCGGCCGCTTCGAGCCCGTCGGCTGGGACGCCGCGATCGCCGAGATCGCGGCCCGCTGGCGGGCGATCATCGCCCGCCACGGCGCCGAGGCGATCCTGCCGTTCTCCTACGCCGGCTCGATGGGCCAGGTGCAGTACCACGGAGGCCACGCGCTGTTCCACGCGCTGGGCGCCAGCCGCCTGGACCGCACGATCTGCGTGTCCACCGCCTACGCCGGCTGGCGCGCCACGCTGGGCGTCGTCACCGGCAACGACTCCGAGCAGATGGTGGGGGCCGGCCTCGTCGTGCTGTGGGGCATCAACGCGGCGTACTCGAGCATCAACGTGATGACGCTAATCAAGCAGGCGCGCGCCCGGGGCGCCTGGATCGTCGTCGTCGATCCCTACCGCACGCCGACCGCGCAGCAGGGCGACGAGCACCTGATGGTGCG
>DASSLH010000710.1:0-11440 GCA_035689625.1 Candidatus Methylomirabilota bacterium
CCCTTGGGATCGCCGGTGCTGCCCGACGTGTACTGGATCAGCGCCGCGTCGTCGGCGCCGACGTCCGGCATCGGCGCGTCGCGGGCCGGCGGTAGCTCTCGCAGCGTCGTCACGGCGGCCAGCGAGCGCACCCGCGGGCGCAGCAGCCCGGCCACCCGCGTGACCTCCGGGAACGTGAGCAGCAGCCGGGCCTGGGCGTTGTCGAGGATCTTGACCTGGCGGGCGGCGTACTCCTCCAGCCGGCCGGGCCGCGCCGGCGGATAGATCGGCACCGGCACGGCGCCGGCCCGCAGCACGCCGAAGAAGGCTGCGAAGAAGTCCGGCTCGGTCCGCAGCATGAGCGCGACGGAGGCGCCGGGCCTCACGCCGCGCTCGCGCAGGCCGCCGGCGACCGCGCCGGCGCGCTCCCACAGCTCGCGGTAGGTGATGCGCCGCTCGCTGTCGTCGTCCAGGCACAGGACGACGTGCACGCGACCGCCGTCGCGTTCGGCGTGCCAGCGCAGCACGTCGAGGAGTGTCGCGGCCGAGGCCGGCGCCGCTGCACCTGTCTCGAACGCCGCGACCGGCGCGGCGGCGAGCGCCGGGCCCGCGGTCGGCGCGCCGGCCGCGCGGACGGCGGCCAGCAAGTCGCGAACGGACTCGGCCTCCTCGAGGACCGTGTCGGGCAGGCGGACGCCGAACGCGGTCTCCAGCCTGGCGAGCAGCTCCACGCGCTCGAGGCTGCCGATGCCCAGGTCCCGGTCGAGCACATCGTCGAGCGCCACGCGACCACGCAAGGGCGTGCTGCCGAGCTCGGCCACGAAGCCGTCGAGCACGGCGAGGAGGCGCTGCTCCGCGCCGCGAGATGCGGCGGCGTCGCGGGCGATCGCCGGGGTCATGTCCCGCAGGCGTAGCAAGCGGCGCGCCTCCGCCTAACCCCGCCAGAAGCCGGTGATCTGCGCGCTGACCGCGCCATCGGGGGCCGGTCGGCAGGGGAGCCTGTGTCCCACTGGGGCGGCCGATCACGGCTGGCCGGCGGCGCAACCCGCCGGAATCACGGGGTCGGGCTCTGGCATTCCTGATGCACAAATCCGCAGGCTTAGCGGACGGCGATGATCGCGACAGGCGCGTGCGTCAAGCGGGAGCCTTCGTCGTCCGCTGAGTCGTGAACGCCGACCTCGCGCTGACCGCGCTGATCCAGGGCGATCCGCTGCTGACCGTCGCGAGCGTGATGACCCCGGCCGACGTGCGCGGCGCCGTCGGGGCGGCGCCGGTGGTCGCCGGCGGAGCGCTGATGCTCGCTCCCGGCGTTGCGCTCGTGCACGCCCTCGTCGCCTCCGCCGACGCCGTCGCGCTGCGCCTGGTCCGGCTGCCCCACGCTCCCAGTCTCGTCGAGGGCCAACCGGCGCGCGTTGCCCTCGTGGTGCTGGCGCCGCTGGCGCAGGCCGCCGTCGCCGTCCGCGTGGTCGGCCGCCTCAAGGCCTGCCTGCGCGAGCCCGCCCTCGGTGCCCGGCTGGCGGTGGTGACCACGCGCGAGGAGCTCGTGCGCGCGCTGGCCACGGTCTCGGCGGGCGCCGGGGAGACGCCACTGGCCGGCACCGAGGTCTCGCGGCTGCTCGGCGTCGGCGGGCAGGGGCTCACGACCGCCGAGGTCGCGCAGCGGGTGGTGCTGTGCGGGCCAAACGTGCTCGAGCGCGTGCGGCGGCGGCCGCTGGCCGCGCGCTTCCTGCAGCAGTTCGTGAGCTTCTTCGCGGTCCTGCTCTGGGCCGGCGCCGGTCTGGCCCTGCTGGCGCAGCTACCGGAGCTGGCCGCCGCCATCGCCGCCGTCGTCGTCGTCAACGGCGTCTTCAGCTTCCTGCAGGAATACCGGGCGGAGCGGGCCCTGGAGATGCTGCAGCGGCTGCTGCCCGGCCAGGTCGTCGTCGTCCGCGACGGCCGCGAGCAGCAGGTGACGGCCTCGGCGCTCGTGCCCGGCGACCTCGTGCGCCTCGCCGAGGGTGACCAGGTGCCCGCCGACGGTCAGGTGCTCGCCGCCGACGGCCTGCGCGTGGATCAGAGCGCGCTGACCGGCGAGTCACGCGCGGACTTCAAGCTGCCGGCGAACACCGGGGCGCACGAGCAGGTCCCCGCGCTCGAGCGCCACGAGCGCGTGTTCGCCGGCACCGGAGTCGTCGCCGGCGCCGGCCTGTGCGTCGTCACCGCCACCGGCATGGCGACCGAGATCGGCGGCATCGCCCGGCTCACGCAGACGGTGGCGGCAGCGCCGAGCCCGCTCCAGCAGGAGATGGCCCGCGTCACGCGCATCGTGACGATGCTGGCGGCGGCCTTCGGCGTGACGTTCTTCGCCGTCGGCCTGGCCGCCGGGACGTTTCCCCTCGCGGAGGGGCTCGTGTTCGCGATCGGCGTGATCGTGGCCAACGTCCCCGAGGGGCTGCTGCCCACGCTCACGCTCGCGCTGGCGCTCGGCGTCGAGCGCATGGCGCGGCAGGGCAGCGTGGTCAAGCGGCTGTCGGCCGTCGAGACGCTGGGGGCCACGACGGTCATCTGCACGGACAAGACCGGCACGCTGACCGAAGGCCGCATGTCCGCCCTCGCGCTGTGGGTATCGGGGGCCATCCACGAGCTCGGCGGCGTGGCCACCGACGGCGTTCGCGAAGCGCTGGAAGCCGCCGTGCTGGCCTCGCAGGCGAGCGCCGAGCGCGGCGATCCCACCGAGGTGGCGCTCGTCCGCGCCGCGGTGGCGATCGGGATCGTGCCCGAGCAGCTGCGCAGCCGGCACCCGGTGCTGCGCGCGTTCCCGTTCGATTCCTTTCGAAGGCGAATGACCCTGGCCCGCGCGGCCGCGTCGGGCCCGGTGGCCTACGTCAAGGGCGCGCCGAGAGAGACGCTGGCACTGTGCACGACGATCCGCTGGCACGGCGCCAGCGCGCCGCTCACCGACGCCCACCGCACCGCGCTGCTGGCCGCGCACGATCGTCTGGCCGCCGAGGGCCTGCGCCTGCTGGCGGTGGCGGTCCGCCCGCTGGCCGACAGCGCCGCCCTCGCGGAGGGCGACGTCGAGCGCGAGCTCACGCTGCTCGCCCTCGTCGCGCTGTGGGATCCGCCGCGCGCCGAGGTCGCCGGGGCCGTCGCCGCCTGCGGGCAGGCCGGCATCCGCGTGGTCATGATCACCGGCGACTACGGCCTTACCGCGCGCGCCATCGCGGCCAGGGTCGGGATCGAGGTGGAGACGCTGGTGACCGGTGACGAGGTGGCGCATATGACGACGGAGGCGCTGCGCGACCTCGTTGGCCGCCGCGGCGTGCTGTTCGCCCGCGCCTCGCCGCACGACAAGCTGGCGATCGTGCGCGCGCTGCGGGAGCGCAGCGACGTCGTCGCGGTCACCGGCGACGGGGTCAACGACGCGCCTGCGCTCAAGGCCGCCGACATCGGCGTCGCCATGGGCCGGCGCGGCACCGAGGTCGCCAAGGAAGCGGCCGAGATGGTGATCACCGACGACAACTTCGCCTCCGTCGTGGTCGCCGTTCGCCTGGGGCGCTCGATCTGGAGCAACATGGGCAAGTTCGTGACGTACATCTTCGCGTCCAACGTCCCCGAGCTGGTGCCGTTTCTCGCGGCCGTGTTCTTGCGCATCCCGCTGCCGCTGACGGTCATGCAGATCCTCGCGGTCGATCTCGGCACCGACCTGCTGCCCGCGCTGGCGCTGGGCGCCGAGCCACCCGAGCGCGACGTCATGCAACGTCCGCCCCGCGGACGGACCGAGCGCCTGCTCGGCGCTCGCCGGCTGGCGTACGCGTACGGATTTCTCGGCGCCATCGAGGCGGTGGTGGCGCTGGCGGCGTTCTTCTGGACCTACGCGCTCGCCGGCTGGCGCCCGGGGCTGCCGATGGAGGCGGCTGGCCCGCTGTATCGCCGGGCCACCACGATGACGCTCGCGGCGATCGTCGCCGGCCAGATCGGCAACGTCTTCGCCTGCCGCACCGAGCGCGAGTCGATCGTGACCGTGGGAGTGACGGGCAACCGCCTGCTGCTCGCCGGCGTCGCGGCCGAGCTCGCGATCCTGCTCGCGCTGATCACGGTGCCGCCGCTGCGCAGCGCGTTCGGGCTGGCGCCGCTGCGGCCGGCCGAGTGGCTCGTGCTGCTTCCCGTGCCGGCGCTCGTCCTGCTGCTGGCCGAGGCGCGCAAGTGGCTGCTGAGGCGCCGGCGGGCACGTGCCTATCCGCCGAGGTAGTGGTGCACGTCGAGGTCGGCTGGGGCGACGGTGACTTCTCCCCGGCTCCACGGGGCACCCTGCCGCCGGCGCTCCGCGCCGCCTTTCGATCGCTTTCGATCGCGCTGGAGCGTGCTCCAGGTCGTCGGCTTCGACGGCGGGGGCCGCCGGGGCGCTGCGCGTAGGGATGCCCGGTGGACGCCGCGACCGCCCCGACGGCCGGCGGGCTGCTCATCAAGCGGCGCACTTCGCCGCCGTCGAGCGCCCGGGCGCGTTCCTGCACGCCTCGACGGCGCCGCGCCAGTGCGCCTGAGTCGGCCGCCGCGCTAGGCGGGCTGGTGCGCCTTCAGGAACCGCCGCGCGTGCTCGACGACCTCGTCGATGTGCTCCGGCGAGTCCTTCCAGGGATAGATCGTGACCTCGGCCTTGGGGGCGAGGCTGGCGACCTCCATCGCGACCTTGTAGGGATGCGCGGGCACGTCGTCCGGCGCGATGAGCAGCGGGACCTGGATGGTTCGCACGAAATCGCGCGACACGGTGAAGACGAAGTCGGCGCGGTTCGTGTACATGCTGGTGAGGAAGTCGTGGACCATCGGCATCGTGACGTCGGGACGCCGCGCGCAGAGCTGCGGGCCCCAGCCCTTGATGTTGTTCTGGTAGAAGAGGTCGGGGACCTCCGGCCGGTAGCCGCTCGGCTGCATCATCGCGGCGGCGACGACGCGCGCCGGCGCGCGCTTGATGAGGTTGTGGATCATCGGCCCGCCGATGCAGAAGCCCATGACCAGGAACCGGTCGATGCCGAGGTGGTCCATCAATCCCAGCTGGTCGTCGGTGTACGCGTCCCAGGGCCGGTCGATCTCGAGCGGGCCGCTCGACTGCCCGGGGTTGGCGTTGCGCAGGTCGGCGCAGACGCAGCGGAAGTCACTCCGGTACCGCTCCATCGGCTTGAACGGCGACGCGGTCTCCCAGGACTGGAACGACGAGTTGAGCCCGCCGCCGGGGATCAGCAGCAGGGGAAAGCCGGAGCCGACCTCTTCATAGTGGATGCGGACGGGGCCTCGTTCGTAGAAGGGCATGGGCGAGTCTCCTCCCTCGGCGCGCGAATGGGCAGGCGCGACAGTACCCGGCGTCGGGGGAGTCGTCAATCGGAGGCGAGGGGCCGGCCGGCGGCGCCGACCAGCCCCTCGCGGATTCAGCCAGACGTCAGAGGTTCAAGCGCGCGCGCCAGGGGCGGGGCGGGGGCGGCGCCTCGCCCACGAGCGTTCCCAGCGCCGTGCACTTGTCGGAGAGGTCGCCGGTAGCCCTCAGATACGGATGGCGACCGGCGAGCGCGTCGAGCCGGGCGGCGCACAGCTCTTCCCGCGCCTGGTGCACCTCGCGGAGCAACGACACGTAGTGGACGGCACCCGCCACCGCGGCCAGCGTGACGACGGCGACGATCGTGACGTTCACCTCGTGGACGAAGAACCGGCCGAAGCGTGCCACGGCATCACCGGCGGCTCAGGCGGCGTTGTCCGGTCCGACCGCGGTGTGAGCGCGCTGGCGCGCCTCACGGACGAGCAGGGTGGCCGGGCGCTTGCGGAGCGCCTGCCGCTCGCTCCTCACCTTCGCGTCGGCCCGGGCCACCAGGGCCAGGAACCGGGCGTGGACATCGGGGCGTATCGCGTGCGTCATGATCGGCTGCCTCCTTGGACTCGTCCCATGAGACGCGTCGCGCGGCCCAAGCGTTTCAGGCGGCCGCGCGGTCGCGCTGGCCGATCCGCCGCCCAGGGTAGCCGCCGGGTGCGCCCGGCGGCGATTGGACGAACGTCGTAGGCCGAGGATGGGACGGAAGTCCACTATCGAACCGTGACATCACATACTTCCGGTGCGGGTCGGCCTGGTACACGCTGGCGTACGGCGCCAACGGCCCCGCCTGCGTGCAGTCCGCGCCGCCGCCCGGCTCCTGACGTGGGGGGCGTCGCGCGACGGGGCCCCGGAGGCTCGGCTTCCGGAGCCCCGCCTTGTCCATGCCCGGCGGACGATCGTCGGGTAAGATGCCGGCCATGACGACCGTCCCCTTCGACGAGCGCGTCGCCCAGCAGCTGCTGCGCTACGCGCGGATGCTGGTGGCGCGCGGCTACGTCCACAACTCGCTGGGCAACCTCGCCATCCGCGTGCCCCATCCCGAGTTCCCGCACGGCGTGGCGTACACGAAGCACGCCGAGGTGTCGCTGGAGGAGATGACTCTCGACAACGTCGTCGTCACCGACATCCCGACGCCGCGGCTGCTGCACGGCACCGTGCCGACCAGCGTCGGCCACAACCTCAACCGCGAGATCCTGAGATTGCGGCCCGACGTCGGCGCCGTCATCCACGCGCACCACGACGAGACGATCGCGCTGTTCGCCTCCGGCGCCGTCAAGGAGCTGCGCGTGCTGTCGCTGGAGTTCCCCTACGTCATGGCCAGGCCGCCGTACGTCGTGCCGTCGCACCTCGACGTCGAGCAGGACGTGGGGCCGATCAAGGACTTCATCGCGCACACCAACAGCCTGATCATGGAGAACCACGGGGTCACGACCCTCGGCCGCACCGTCTCCGAGGCCTACCACCGGCTCAACACGCTGACCTCGGAGGTGCGCCGCAACGTCGAGGCGATGCGCCTGGCGGCGCTGGCCCGGACGGAGGTGCACTTCCTGGCGCCCGACGCCGTCGAGTGGATGTACCGCTACGCGGAAAGCGTCATCTATCCCTCGCGCGACGCCACCCGGCGGCCGGAGGGCGGCGAGCGGCCGGCATGAAGGTCGGCGTCTTCGTCACCAACCAGAACCCGCTCGGGACCGACATGGTGTCGGCGCTGGACGAGCAGTTCGCGATGACGCGCCTGGCGCGCGACCGCGGCTGGGACGCCGTTGCCACCGGCCAGCACTACCTGAGCGAGGGCATGAGCCAGCTCCAGCTCATCCCGTTCCTGGCGCGGCTGGCCGCCGAGGCCGGCGAGATGACCGGCGTGGCCGGCGTGCTGCTCATCAACCTGCACAACCCGGTCGAGATCGCCGAGTGCGTCGCCACGCTCGACGTCGTCTGGCGCGGCAACTTCGTCTTCGGCGTGGGCCTGGGCTATCGCGAGGTCGAGTTCGACGCCTTCAGCGTGCCGAAGGGCGCGCGCCTGCGGCGGTTCGAGCAGTGCCTGGAGATCGTCAAGCGCCTGTGGACCGAGGACAAGGTGAGCGTCGAGACCGACGTGTGCCGGCTCTCGAACGTGACGCTCACGTGCCGGCCGGTGCAGAAGCCGCACCCGCCGATCTGGTTCGCGGCCAACAGCGACAGCGCCGTGCGGCGGGCGGCGCGCCTGGGCGACACGTGGTTCGTCAACCCGCACGCGACGATGACCAGCATCACGCGCCAGACGCGCCTCTATCGCGAGGAGCTGGCGCGGCTGGGCAAGCCGCTGCCGCGCGTGCGGCCGCTCATCAAGGAGATCTACTGCGCGCGGGACCGCCGGACGGCCCTGGAGATGGCCGGGCCGTACCTCGGCGCGAAGTACCGCGCGTACGCGGCCTGGGGGCAGGACGCGGTGCTGCCCGACGGCGACACGTTCCGACAGTCGTTCGACGACCTGCTCCGCGACCGCTTCGTGCTCGGCAGCCCCGAGGAGTGCTACGAGCAGCTGCGCCCCTGCTGGGAGAACGCCGGCGCCAACTTCCTCTTCTTCCGCACGCACTGGCTCGGCATGCCGCTCGGCCACGCGCTGGCCAGCATGCGCCTGATCAGCGACGAGCTGCTGCCGGCGCTGCGGCAGGTGAAGGGCTGACGGTAGCCCGCTCGCGCTACTGAAACGCCGCCGGTCGTCTCATTGACGATCGGCGCGGACGAGCACAGCCTCAAGGCCTCCAAGGAGGCGAAGATGCTCGCCGCCCGATCGCCCTCCTCGTCGTCGTCGCGTCCTCGGCGCTTCAGCCAGGAGATGACACCATGAACAAGCCAATCCTGACACTCACGATGGCGTTGCTGGCCCTCGCCGTGACCGCATCGGCGGCCGATCTGGAATACAGCGGGACGTTCTGCGGCCACGCCAGGAACACCGTGCTGTATGCCGGTCCCGACCTGACCGTGGTGACCTGGGAGTCGTGGGGCATCCAGACGCCGGAGAGCACGTTCGAGCCGTGGAAGAACGCGAGCGTTCGCTGTGTGGGCTACGGCCGTGTTGCGGATGGAAAGATGACCAGTACCGGCTCGTGCCTGTGGACCGACTCCACGGGCGATACGTTCATCGGCGAGTTCCAGGGCGTTCCCGACAAGCCCGGCGTCTGGAGATTCCTTTCGGGTACCGGCAAGTGGAAAGGAATCACGGGAGGCGGACAGTACCAGCCCGTAAGCCGCGGCAAGAACTTTGCGGACGCCACCGCGGCGACCTGCACCACGCACTCCGGCAAGTACACGTTGCCGTAGCCGACCTTCGCGGTGGGGACGGCCCGGCGGGCGGCCCGGCGCTGCCCCCATCGTCTCGCTAGCGCGCGGCCAGCGCGCGGTTCTCCAGCCGGCTGAGCAGGCGCACCACCGGCCACAGCAGGACGAAGTAGATCGCCGCCGCCACCACGATCGGCGTCGGGTTGTAGGTGAGGCTCTGCGCCTGGCGTGCCTGGTAGAGGAGCTCCGGCACGGCGACCACGCTGCCCAGCGACGTGAGCTTGACGACCTCCAGCGTGTTGGACAGCAGATCGGGCAAGACGTTGCGCACGGCCTGCGGCAGCACGACGTAGGTCATCGCCTGCAGCCCGGACAGCCCGGTGGAGCGCGCCGCCTCGACCTGGCCCGAGGGCACGGAGTCGATGCCCGCGCGCAGGATCTCGCCGTAGTAGGCGCCGGTGTTGAGGAAGAACGCGATCGCCACGCACACGAAGCCGCCCAGCTCGAGCCCGGCGAACGGCAACCCGGCGAAGAGCAGGATGAGGAGCACCAGGGGCGGGAACGCGCGGAAGAAGTCCACCCAGGCCATCAGCGGCCACCGCACGACGGGGTGCTTCACGCTCGCCAGCAGCGCCAGGATCAGGCCGCCCACCAGGCCGAGCGGGACGACGAGCAGCGACAGCAGCACGGTGTTGCGCAGGCCGGCGAGCACGATCGGCCACGACGCCACGATGATCTCGCGGTTGAAGAACGTCTGGATCATCGCTTCCAGGCGAAGCGCGTCTCGACGAAGCGCGCGGTGACGACGACCGGCAGGAACAGCACCAGGTAGGCGCCGGCGCCCAGCATCAGCGGCGAGGGATTGTAGGAATTCGAGACGGCCGAGCTGGCCTGGCCGAGAATCTCGCTGACGGCGACCACGCTGCCGAGCGCGGTGCCCTTGGTGATCGCGATCGTGCGGTTGGTCAGCGGCGGGATCGTCAGCCGCACGGCCTGCGGCAGCACCACGTGCAGCAGCGCCTGGCCGAACGACAGTCCGGTCGAGCGCGCGGCCTCCCACTGGCCGCGGGCCACCGACGTGATCCCGGCCCAGAAGATCTCCTCGGCGAAGGCCATCAGCACGAGCGCCAGCGACAGCCACGTGGACACGAATGCCGACGGCGTCACGTCGATGCTGGGCAGGCCGAAGTAGATGAGGACGATGACCACCAGCGGCGGCAGCGAGCGGAACAGGTCCACCACGCCGACGATCAGCCAGTTGAGCGGCCGGACGCCGAAGCTCCGCAGCAGCGCGAGGACGAGGCCGGCGGCGATCCCGGTGACCACGACCAGCACGGCCAGCTCGATCGTGACCACCACGCCGGACAGGATGTCCGGCAGGTAGCGGTGCATGACTGCGGTGTTGAAGAACGTCTCGACGAAGCGGTCGAGCCGGCCGCTCAATGCCGCTGGATCTGGCTGATGAACGCCCGCGTGCGCTCGTGGACCGGCTGCTCGAAGATCGCGGCGGGCCGGCCCGCTTCGACGATGGCGCCCTCGTCCATGAACAGCACGCGGTCGGCCGCGTTGCGCGCGAAGCCCATCTCGTGGCTGACCACGATCATCGTCATCCCGCTCTCGCGCAGCGAGCGCATGACGGCGAGCACGGAGCCGACCAGCTCGGGGTCGAGCGCGCTGGTCGGCTCGTCGAAAAGCATGACGCGCGGCTCCAGCGCGATCGCCCGCGCGATGGCGACGCGCTGCTGCTGGCCGCCGGAGAGCTGGCCGGGCGTGTGGTCGGCGCGCTCGGCGAGCCCGACGCGCTCGAGGGCCGCCCGGCCCAGCGCGTCGGCCTCGGCGCGCGACTTGCCCGCCACCTTGCGCAGCGCCAGCGTGACGTTGCCGAGCGCCGTCATGTGCGGGTAGAGATTGAACGACTGGAACACCATGCCGATGCGCTGGCGGGCATGGTTGATGTCGGTCCGCGGCGACAGCATGTCGATGCCGTCCACCACGACGCTGCCGGCGGACGGCTCCTCCAGGCGGTTGAGGCAGCGCAGCAGCGTGGACTTGCCCGACCCCGAGGGCCCGATCACGAACACCAGCTCGCGTTCGGCCACGTCCAGGTCGACGCCCTTGAGGACGTGGAGCGCGCCGAAGTACTTGTGGAGGCCGCGGGCCTCGACGATCGTGCGGCTCACACGCCGGCGATCAGTTGCAATGCAGCTCGTGCGGCGTCGGGTCGTACCCCGGCATGCCCGGCACGCCGTAGCCCGGCGTGATGACGTTCTCGAGATCGTCGGGCGCCGGCTTGCGGCCGAACCACTTCTCGGACAGCTTCGCGATCGTGCCGTCCTTCTTCATGCAGTCGAGCGCGTCCTGCAGCTCGGCGCGCAGCTTGCGGTTGTTCTTGGGCACCGGCGCCGCCCAGTGCGCGCGCGTCTCCTTCAGCTCGAGGTCGGCCACGAACTGCGGGTTCTTGGACGCCGCGTAGCGGATGGCGGTGTTGCCGCCGAGCGTGGCGTAGGCGCGGCCGGAGACGACGGCCTGGGTGGCGTCGGGCTGGGTGTCGTAGGCCTGCACGGTGAAGCCGTGCTCGGCGCCCTTGGCCTTGGACAGCGTCTCGTACGGCGTGCCCTTGTTGACCGCGACCGACTTGCCCTTCAGGTCGGCCCAGTCCTTGATCGGTGCCGAGCCCTTCTTGATCCCGAACTGGTACGCGGTCCACAGGTAGCCGGCGGTGAACAGCATCTGCTCGGCCCGCTCCCGGGTCACGGTGGTCGGGGCCGCGATGAAATCGTAGCGGCCCGACTGCATGCCGGGGATCAGCGTGGAGAAGCTCACCGCGTCGATCGTGATCTCGCGGTGCAGGCGATGGGCGAC
>DASSLH010000711.1:0-7500 GCA_035689625.1 Candidatus Methylomirabilota bacterium
GCCGACGGCGGGCGCGACCGGCCGCGTGCCCGGCCGCTGCAGGACGACGCGCAGCGAGCCGCCGTGCACGGCCTGACGCTCGACGTCGGCGATCTCCAGCCCGGCCCGGGCGGCGAGCCCGGCGACGGCGCTCAGCGAGTAGTAGAAGACGTGCTCGTGGTAGATCGTGTCGAACGCGGTCCGTTCCAGCAGCTCCGCCAGGGAGGGGAACTCGAACACCGCGGCGCCGGCCGGGGCCAGGCAGGCGGCCACGGCCCCGAGAAACGCGTTGATGCGCGGCACGTGGGCCAGCACGTTGTTGCCGACGACGAGGTCGGGCCGGCCGAAGTCGCGGACGATCTCGTCCACCAGGTCGGGGCCGAAGAAGCGCGCGAGCGTCGGGATGCCGCGCGCCCGCGCCACCGCGGCCACGTTGCGGGCGGGCTCCACGCCGAGCACCGGCACGCCGCGCGCCTGGAAGAACTGCAGCAGGTAGCCGTCGTTGCTGGCGATCTCCAGCACGCGGCTCGTGGCGCCGAGCGCGAAGCGCGCCACCAGCGCCTCGGCCATGGCGCGGGCGTGGGCCAGGAAGTAATCGGAGAATGACGAGAAGTACAGGTAGTCCTCGAAGAGCGCGGCCGGCGCCGCCGTCTCGGTCAGCTGGACGAGATGGCAGCGGGAGCAGTAGGCGACGGCCAGCGGGAAGCGCGGCTCGGGGCGGCCGAGGTCTTCCGGACGCAGCAGGGCGTTGGCGAGCGGCTGGGCACCGAGATCGAGGAACGGCTCACCGAGCGCGGCGTCACAGCCCAGGCAATGGCGTCCGCTCACGGCTCCCGCGCGGGCTGCCACCGCGCCTCGTACTGCGCGATCTGCTCGAGCGTCAGCCGGTGGCACGCGTCGGCCGTGGCGCCGGCGGCGGCGCGATACCAGGCCACCGTCAGCTCGGCCGCCTCCTTGAGCGTGAGCAGCGGCCGCCAGCCCAGGCGCTCGCGCGCCTTCGTCCAGTCCAGGCGCAGTAGCCCGGCCTCGTGCGGCGCGCTGTCCTCCGGCGCCGCCTCCCAGTGGCCGCCGTCCCACAGGCCGAGCAGCAGCTCGACGAGCGTCGCGACCGGCACCGCGTCGTCCTCGCGCGGCCCGAAGTTCCAGCTTCCGGCGAATGCCTCGCTCTCCGTCAACCGCTCGGCGAGCCGCAGGTAGCCGGCCAGCGGCTCCAGCACGTGCTGCCACGGGCGCACCGCGGTGGGGTGACGGACGCGCAGCGCCTCGCCGCGCACCAGCGCGCGCATGGCGTCGGGCACCAGCCGGTCCGCGGCCCAGTCGCCGCCACCGATGACGTTGCCGGCGCGCGCGGTGGCCACGCGCGGCCCGCCCGCGAAGAAGGAGCGGCGGTAGGCGGCCGTCACCAGCTCGGCGGCGGCCTTGCTGGCGCTGTAGGGATCGTGACCCCCGAGCGCCTCGTCCTCGCGATAGCCCTCGGGCTGCTCGCGATTGTCGTAGCACTTGTCGCTGGTGACGACGACGACCGCCTCCACCGAGGGCGCCTGCCGCACGGCCTCGAGCAGGTGCGCGGTGCCGAGCACGTTGGTGGCGAACGTCGCCACCGGGGCGGCGTAGGAGCGGCGGACGAGCGACTGGGCGGCGAGGTGGAGGACGACGCTCGGGCGCGCCGCCGTCAGCGCGCGCGTCAGCGCGGCCGCGTCGGTGACGTCGGCGAGGTGCGAGGTGAGGCGCCCGGCGACGCCGCACGTCGCGAAGAACGACGGCGTGGTGTCGGGCGCCAGCGCGTAGCCGGTGACGCGGGCGCCCAGCGCGTGAAGCCAAGTCGCCAGCCATCCGCCCTTGAAGCCGGTGTGCCCGGTGAGGAAGACGGAGCGATCGCGCCAGAACTCACGCCGGACCATCGCTCATCGCCACACGGCCCAGGCCGCCTTGTCCTGCCGCCACATCTCGTTGAGCAGGTCCATCTCTCGCGGCGTGTCCATGCACTGCCAGAACCCGTCGTGCCGGTAGACGGCCAGCTGCTGCATGCCGGTGAGCTTGGTCAGCAGCGAGGCCTCCAGGCTCTCGTCGTCGCCGGTGATCAGCTCGAGCACGCCGGGCTCGAAGACGAAGAAGCCGCCGTTGATCCAGGCGCCCTGCACCTGCGGCTTTTCCTGGAACGCCTGCACCATCTCGTTGTCGATCAGCACCTCGCCGAAGCGCGAGGAGGGCCGCACCGCCGTGAGGGTGGCGAGCTTGCCGTGGCGGCGGTGGAAGGCCAGGAGCCGGTCGAGGTCGATGTCGGCGACGCCGTCACCGTAGGTCACCATGAATCGCTCGCGCCCGAGGAAGCGCGCGACGCGGGCCAGCCGGCCGGCGGTGAGCGTGCGCTCGCCGGTGTCGGCCAGCGTGACGCGCCAGCCCGCCTCGGCGTGAGGGCCGTGGATGGCGACCTCGCGCGTGCCGAGGGTGACGGTGACGTCGCGGTGGCGAACCTCGTAGTTGAGGAAGTAATCGCGGATGACGTCGCCCTTGTAGCCCAGGCAGATCACGAAGTCCTGGTGGCCGTAGTGCGCGTACAGCTTCATGATGTGCCACAGGATCGGCCGTCCGCCGATCGTGACCATCGGCTTGGGCCGGAACTCGGTCTCCTCGCGCAAGCGGGTGCCGAGTCCTCCGGCGAGAAGCACCACGTTCATGGCGTTCCCTCGATTATAATCGTCGTCGTCGGCGATCCATCGATGAACATTCTCTGGGTCACGCCCTTCCTGCCGACGTCCGACGCCACGCACGCAGGGGGGCGCGCGCAGGCGCGGTGGATCCAGGCCACCGCCGCCCGCCATGCCGTGACCCTGCTGGCGCGGATCGAGCCGGGAGAGCGCGACGCCGCCGAGGCGCTGCGCCCGCAGCTCGCCGCGCTGCACCTGCAGCCGTTTCGCCGCCCGGCCGGCGGGCCGCTGCAGACCGTGCGCATCGCGCTCTCCTACGCGCGGCTGGGGCGGGCGGCCAACCGTCTCGTCGCCGCTGGCGGCGTGGACCTGCTGCACGTGGAGTACCTCGAGGCCGGCCTGGCGATCTCCGCTCACCGCCACGTGCCGCGCCTGATCGTCGCCATCGACGAGCTCACGCGACCCGCCCGGCATCGGCTGGCGCTGGCGCGCGGCGTCGGCGCCCGGGCGGCTGCCTGGCTCTACTGGTGCGGGGTCGCGCGGCTGCAGCGGCGCGTCTGCCGGCGGTTCGACCGGATCCTCACGATGTCCGAGCACGACCGCCGCACGCTGCTCGGGCGCGACCCCACGCTGTCCATCGGCGTGCTGCCGTTGCCGATCGGCATCGACGCCGAGCGGCTCGCCGCCGGGCCGCGGCGGCCGGCGGAGCTGCTCTTCGTCGGGGCCATGCACCGCGACGCCAACGTCGACGCGATGACCTACTTCTGCGAGGCGATCTGGCCTCGGGTGCGCGCCGAGGCGCCGGGCGTGCGACTGACCATCGCGGGCGCGGGACCGCCGCCGGTGGTGCGGCGGCTGGCGAGCCTGCCGGGGATCGAGGTCACCGGCTTCGTCGAGAGCCTGGAGCCGTACTACGCGCGGGCCACCGCGTTCGTGGCGCCGCTGCGCATCGCCGGCGGCATCGCGGGCAAGACGCTCGACGCGCTGGCGGCCGGGTGCCCGGTGATCACGACGACGCCCGGCAACGACGGACTGGGCGCGACGCCCGGCGAGCACCTGCTGACCGCCGATACGCCGGCCGACTTCGCCGACGCCGTCGTGCGCGTGCTGGGGGACGGCGAGCTGCGCGCGCGCCTCGGCCGGGGCGGGCGCGAGTTCGCCCGCGCGCGCTTCAGCCTGGAGGTCAGCGCGGCGGTGCTCGAGCGCGAGCACCAGGCGCTCACCGCCGCGCGCGGGGCGGCCGTCACCAGGCGATGAGGCGGCGGACGACGCTCCAGTACGCGTGGAAGAGCGGGTCGAGCACGAAGCGCACGGCCGGCGTCGCCACCGGGCCAAACCGGAAATACGAGGCGAGCCGCGGCGCCAGCTCGCGATCGGGCCGGCGGCGCAGCGACTGCACGAGCCGGCGCTTGGCGGCGAGGTAGCGCCACGCCGACGGCCGCGCGAAGAAGCCGTAGACCGCCAGCCGCTCGGCCATCCAGCCGCTCTTCGCCGCGTAGAGCATGCCGATCGGCTCGAAGATCAGCAGGGCGGGCGCCAGCAGCAGCAGCGTCGCCGCGTGGTAGTGCGTCAGCACGTTGATCAGCCGGTTGCGCTCGACGTAGTAGAACTTCCGCTTCCAGGCCGGCCGCGTGAAGTCGTAGTCGTGGTGCATGACGGCGGCCGGCGCCAGCAGCGCCTGCCAGCCGGCCAGCCACAGCCGCCAGCCGAGGTCGGAGTCCTCGTGATACATGAACAGCGTGGGGTCGAACGTGCCCACCTCGCGCAGCGCGCGCGCCCGGTAGAGCGCGCCGGCGCCGCTGGCGTAGGTGATCGGCGCGACCTCGAGCGGGCGGTCCTCCTCGCCGTCGCCGCCGACGAAACCCACGCCCAGGTAGTGCAGCTCGTTGCCGCGCGAGTGCAGCACCGTGCGCCCGCCGGCGTCCCGCCGTAGCAGCCGCGGCTGCACGGCGCCGGCCTCGGGATGCGCCTCGGCCACCTCGACCAGCGCCCGCAGGAAGTCGGGCTCCACCTGCGTGTCCTGGGTCACCACGACGACGTAGTCCACGTCGGCCGCCAGCGCCTCGCGCATGCCGAGCGCGTTGCCGCCGGCGTAGCCGAGGTTCGCGCCGGGCGCGATCACGCGCACGCCGCGGGCGCGCGCGGCGAACCAGGCGGCCACGCCCGGCTCCGGCCCGTGATCCACGACGATGAGCTGCCAGCGGTGGCGCGGGTAGGTCTGCGCCTCGAGGCTCGCCCACAGCGGCTCCAGGTGCTTGCCGGGATCGAACGTGACGAGGACGACGGCCACCGCCGGCGCCGGCGCGCCGGGCGGCGTCATGACAGGTACGAGGCGACGAACGTCGCGGCGGGCGCCGCGCCGGTGAAGCGGCCGAAGCGAAACGGTGTCGCGCTCACCGGCGGCGTGGCCCCGGTGATGAGGGCGGCCATCATCTCGCCGACGGCGGGCGAGAGCTTGAAGCCGTGACCGCTCATGCCGGCGGCGACCCAGAAGCCGGCCAGCGGCGTCTCGTCGAGGATCGGCATCCAGTCCGGCGTGATGTCGAAGGCGCCGGACCAGCCCCGCCGGTAGCGCGCCTCCGCCAGCCGCGGCATCGCGCGCGCCGTGCGCGTGAGCGCCTCCGCGGCCTCGTCGTGACCGACGTCGGCGCCCAGCCGCTCGGGATCCATCGGGTGCTTGGCCTCGTCGTCGGTGAGCGAGCCGGTCAGCGTGAGATCGCCCGTCTCCGGCCGGGCGTAGGCGCCGCCGGCGAGGTCGAGATAGACGCGGTGCGCGGGACCGAAGTCGCGGTCGCGCTCGACGACGAACACGGGATGGCGGCCGACGATGATCGGCAGCTCGATGCCGGCCAGGCGCGCCACCGCCGGCGCCCACAGCCCCGCGCAGTTGACGACGACCGGCGCGTCGATGCGCTCCCCGGCGGACGTCTCCACGCCGGTGACGCGGCCGCCGTCACGGCGGATCGCGGTGACGCCGGCGCCCTGCTCGATCGTCACGCCCCGCCGCCGCGCCGCCGCCGCGAACGCGAGCGTCACCGCCGTCGGGTCGCCGTAGCCGGAGTCGGGCTCCCACAGCACGGCGCCGAGACCGGCGGGATCGATCCGCGGCTCCACGCGGGCGACGTCGGCGGGCGCCAGCACCTCGGCGCGCACGCCCAGCGTCCGCTGGCGCGTGACCGAGGCCTGCAGGCTCTCGCGCATCGCGGGGCCCACGCCGATCAGGCAGCCGCAGGCGACGTAGCCGGCGTCGCCACCGACGGCCTCGCCGAAGCGCTGGAAGACCGCCAGCGAGCGCACGACCATCTGCGTGGTCTCCGGCGTGGGATAGAGCTGGCGGAGGATGCCGACCGAGCGTCCGGTGCCGCCGGCGGCCAGCGTCGTGCGCTCGAGCAGCAGCACGTCGCGGACGCCGCGTCCCGCGAGGTGGAACGCGATGGACGTCCCCGTCACGCCGCCCCCGATGATGACGACGGCGGCGGTGCGCCTCACGGCGCCGCGGTGGCGCCGATCTCGGCCGCCTGGCGCTCGCTCAGCAGGCGCACCACGTCGCCGGCGCGCACGCGGCCCGCGAGCAGCACGCGCGCGTAGACGCGGCTCCAGCCCGGATGGCGCTTCTGCGACACGCGGCCGACGTCGCGGGCCTGGAACAGCGGCGCGATGTTGAAGCAGGGGGTCGTGTACTTCGTCACCTGCACCAGCACCGTGTCGCCCAGGAGCAGGTGCGCGCCGGGCGCCACCCGGCTCCAGTCCAGCCCCTCGGTGGTGACGTTCTCGCCCAGCGCGCCCGGCACGATCGCGTGGCCCTCGGCCACCAGGCCGCGGATGGCCTCGAGCGGGAAGAGGCAGACGGCGCGGTCGGGGCCGCCGTGGTGAGCGTGATCGCGATGCGCGTCGCCGTCGAGCCCGTCGCGCGTGATCAGCGCCTCGGCCACCGGGCGCTTGGGCAGCCCGCCCGGCGAGACGCTGAGCTGCACGATCGCGCCCGTGTCGGATGCCTCAGCCAAGCTCGACCTCCGTGCCGACGCCGTCGGCCACCGCTCGATTGTACGCGAGGCGGGCCGCGGCCAGGTCCTCGAGGGCGAAGCCGACCGACTTGAACACGGTGATCTCGTCGGGCGACGTCCGGCCGGGGCGTCGGCCACTGACGAGGTCGGCCAGCTCGGCGGCGACGTGGTCGGGGCCGATCGCGCCCTCGCGCAGCGCGAGCACCAGCTCGCCGGCGGTGGACGGCACGCCGGCGTGCGACTCGACCACCACGCGCGCGCGCCGCAGCGTGACGGCGTCCAGCTCGCGATGCTCGGGCCGGAAGGCGCCGACGGCGTCCACGTGCGTGCCCGCGCGCAGCGCGTCGCCGGGGAAGAGCGGCGTCGTCGCCGTGGTCGCGCAGGTGACGACGTCGGCCTCGCGGACGGCGGCGACCGCGTCGGCGGCGACGTCCACAGCGACCCCGAGGGCGCCGCCCAGCCGGGCCGCAAAGGCGGCCGCCCGGCCGGCGTCGCGGCCGAGCACGCTGACGCGCGCCAGGGGCAGCACGGCGGCCAGGGCCGCGACTTGGTGCTCGGCCTGCGCGCTGGTGCCGAAGCAGACGAGCCGGCGGCTGTCGGGACGCGCCAGGTAGCGCGCGGCCAGCGCCGAGGTGGCGCCGGTCCGCAGCCCGGTCAGCCAGGTGCCCTCCAGCAGCGCCAGCGGCCGGCCGGTCGTCGCCTCCAGCAGGACGTAGGCGGCCAGGTGGGTCGGCAGGCCGCGCGCCCGGTTGCCGTCGTAGAACGTGACGAGCTTGGTGCCGAGGGCGCCGCCGCCGGCCGGCCCCGGCGCGATGGCGGCCGGCATGAGCAGGAGCAGGCCGCGGTCGCCGACCGCCAGCGTCGTGCCC
>DASSLH010000712.1:0-5995 GCA_035689625.1 Candidatus Methylomirabilota bacterium
GTGGCCGAGCGGCTGCACGCGCGCACCGGCTGGTTTCCCGTCATCGCGCGCGTGGACCTCTGGCGCGAGGAGACGGACGACGGCGGCTACGCGCTGGCCGGGCCCGCGCCGCTCGCCGAGCAGCTGCGCGTCGCGGCCGGCGCCGTCTCGGTGGCGATCGTGGACGACACCGTCTTCTCCGGGCTGACGATGCGCGCGGTGCTGTCCGCGCTGCCGGCGCGGCCCGGCCAGCGGCGGCGCGCCTTCTGTCTGCGCGCGGTCGCCGAGAGCCTGCCCGCGGTGGCGGCCCTGGCGCCGGTGACGGCCGGCGTGATCGCGGCCGGCCGCCTGCTCGACGACGTGTCGTTCATCAACGCCAGCGGGCTCGTGCGTCGCGGCGCCATCCGTCGCGCCGGCCGGCCGCCGCTGGCCTTCTTCGAGCGGCCGGAGTGGATGGCGGCCTGGTTTCCGGGCGACCACGCGGCGATCACCGCGCTGTGCCGTCGGCTCTGCGCGCGGCTCAGCGCGCCGCCGCCGCCGCGCGGGCCCGCAGGCCGCGCGGCACGGCGAGGCGGTCGAGGACCTCGAACAGCGCGTGAACGACGAGCGCCAGCAGCGCGGCCGGCACGGCCCCGGCCAGGATCGTCCGCGCGTCGTTCAACGCCAGGCCGGTGACGATCAGCGTGCCGTAGCCGCCGCCGCCGATGAACGCCGCCAGCGTCGCGGTGCCGACGGTGACCACCGCCGACGTCTTGATGCCGGCCAGGATCGTCACCGAGGCCAGCGGGAGCTCGATCCAGGCCAGGCGCCGGGTGCCGTCCAGCCCCAGCACCGTCGCCATCTCGAGCAGCTGCGGATCGAGGCTGACGAGCCCGGCGTAGGTGTTGCGCACGATCGGCAGCAGCGCGTAGAGACACAGCGCGACCAGCGCGGGCAGCCGCCCGATGCCGAACAGCGGGATCATGAACGCCAGCAGCGCCAGCGCGGGAATCGTCTGCAGCACGCCGACGCCCATCAATTCCAGCTGGCCGAGGCGCCGCCGCCGCGCCGCCAGCACGCCGAGCGGGACGCCGAGCGCGGTCGCCACCACGAGTGAGACGCCGACCAGGAACAGGTGCTGCAGCGTCAGCGCCGGCAGCTCGCGGGCGTGCGAGACCATCGCGGCGCCGCCGCCGCCGAGGAACGACGCGGCGACGGCCGCGAAGGGGCGGCCGTCGAGGTCGGCCTCGGCGTTGAGCCGCGCCATCGTCGCGTTGTCTAGGCGGCCGGCCAGCTGCCCCTCGAGCGCCGCCCACGTGCGCGGCAGCCGCTGCCGGACACCCTCGCGCGCCAGCAGCACCGCGGCGTAGTCGGGGAAGAAGCGCCGGTCGTCGTCGAGCAGGACGACGTCCTCGCGCGCGAGCTGCCCGTCGGTGGAGAAGACGTCGATGACGTCCACGCTGCCGGCGGCCAGCGCGCGATACGCGAGCGCGTGCTCCATGATCCGGACGTCGCGGAACTCGAGGCCGTAGACGCGGCGCAGGCCGGGCCAGCCGTCGTCGCGGTCGAGGAATCCGGCGTCGAAGGCCGCCGTCAGCCGGCCCCGCCCGCGCAGGTCGCTGATCGCTCGCAGCCGCTCGCGGGCGGCCGTGGGGCGCGTCACCGCCAGCGCGTACGTGTTGTCGAAGCCGAGCGGCTCGCCGACGACGATGCCGGCCGGGGTCAGGCCCGCCCGCATCGCGGCCAGCGTCGTGACCGCGGGATCCTTCAGGATCGCGCGGGCGATGGTGCCGGTGTACTCGGGGTAGACGTCGATGGCCCCGCTGGCCAGCGCGGCGTAGACGATGCCGGTCCCGCCCAGACCGAAGCGCCGCTCGACGCGCGCCTCGCCCGTGCGCTCGACGATCTGCGCGACCAGCTCGGCGAGCACGTAGCTCTCGGTGAACGACTTCGAGCCGACGCGCACGACCGGCGCGTCCGCGGCGCGCGCTGCCGGCGCGGCCAGCGCGAGGCTCACGGCGAGCAGGCCCACCAGCCGCCGGCGCCGCGGGCTAGAGATACGCCGCCATCTCCGGGGGCGCCGCCTGCGCGCGCAGGAACGCGGTGACCAGCGGCGTGGCCGGCCGCCGGGCGAGGTCGGCGAACGTGCCCTGCTGCACGACGCGGCCCTGGTCGAGCAGCGTGATGGCGCGGCCGAACACGAAGGCCTCCCGCACGTCGTGGGTGACGAGCAGCACCGTCTTGCCCAGCTCGCGGAAGATGGCGAGCAGCTGCCCCTGCAGCTCCGCGCGGGTGAGGGGGTCGAGCGCGCCCAGCGGCTCGTCGAGCAGGAGCACCGGCGGATCGAGGGCCAGCGCGCGCATGAGGCCGACGCGCTGCCGCTGGCCGCCGCTGAGCTCGGCGGGATAGCGCTCGAGCAGGGGGCGGTCGAGATCGGCGAGCCGCGCCAGCGCCGCCAGCCGCTCGGCCATGCGGGCGGCCGGCCAGCCGCGCGCCCGTGCCGGCAGCATCGCGTTATCGGCGGCGGTGAGGTGGGGATAGAGCGCGCCCTCCTGCACGACGTAGCCGATGCGGCGCTGGACGTCGCCGCGGCTGGCCGGCGTCACGCGCACGCCGTCCACGCTCACCTCGCCCTCGTCGGGCGTGAGCAGCCCGAGCACGAGGCGGAGCAGCGTGGACTTGCCGGAGCCGCTGCCCCCGAGCAGCACGTGGGTCGTGCCGGCCTCGACCACGAGCGAGACGCGCTCGACCACCGGGCGATCGCCGAACCGCTTCGTGACCCGGGTGAGCGCGATCACCGTCAGGCCGTGCGGCGCGCGAAGACCATCCACTCGCGGCCCTGGCGGCCGCGGGCCGAGCGCAGCGGGGCGAACGCGCGCTCGACGCGGAACAGGGGCTCGAGGCGGCGGCGGATCTCGCGCGCGGAGACCTTGAACGGCGGGCCCGCCATCTGCGAGCGCAGCGGGAAGAAGCAGCCGAGCAGCCAGCCGCCCGGCCGGACGATGTCGGCCATCGCCCGCACGTACTCGGCGCGGCGGGCGGGGTCGATCGCGCAGTAGCAGGTGTACTCCCACACGCCGTCGAAGGCGTTGGCGTACTCCCGGGGCAGGGCGAAGATGTCGCGCTGCTCGATGGCGAGCTCGACGCCCTCGCGCCGCGCCAGCGCGCGGGCCTCGGTCACCGCGGCCGTCGAGAAGTCGAAGCCGGTGACCGCGAAGCCGCGGGCCGCGAGGAAGCGCGCGTCGTGGCCGCGCCCGCAGCCGGGGACGGCGACGCGGCCGCGCGGCGGCGGTGTGCTCTCGACGAAGTCCACCAGCGGCAGCGCCGGGCGGCCCAGCTCCCAGCCGTCGCCGCCGCTCGCGTAGAGACCGTCCCAGAACTCCGGACGGTCTACACGGGCCACGCGAAGTCCTGGAAGTCGTCGATCGCGCGCTCGGCGCCGGCGGTGATGAGCTCGCGGCCGCTGTGGGCGGTGGTCACGCCGATCACGCGCATGCCGGCGTTGCGGGCGGCGTGCACGCCGACCAGCGAGTCCTCGAACACCAGGCAGGTCTTGGGCGGCAGGCCGAGGCCGGCGGCGGCCTTGAGGTAGACCTCGGGATTCGGCTTGCCCCAGCGCACGTCCTCCGCGGTGACGATGACCTCGAAGAAGCGGCGGAGCCCGACCTCGCCCAGCAGCGCCTCCACGTCGCGCCGCGAGGCGGACGTGGCGACCGCCCGCGGCACCGCCTGGCGCGCGAGCGACTCCACGAACGTCGGGGCGCCGCGGATCGGCTGCAGGCCGCGCGCCGTGAGCTGCGCGTAGAGCTCGCGCTTGCGCGCGGCCAGCTCGACGGCCTCTTCGTGGGCGACCTCCCGGCCCAGCAGCAGCGGCACCGCTTCCTCGGCGGGCCGGCCGATCGTGAGCCGCCAGTACTCGGGCGGCGGCGGCACGCCGATGTCGCCCAGGAGGAGCCGCCAGGCGTCGCGATGGTGGGCGCCCGAGTCGATGAGGACGCCGTCCATGTCGAAGATGATGCCGCGCGCCTCGGCGGTCGCGGCGGTCACGAGCGCAGTCGGTAGAGCGGCGCCAGCGTCCGGAACGTCTCCAGGGCGGCGCTGCGATACTGCGCCTCCGTCCACCGCGCCGCCTCGTCGGCGGCCACGACGCGTCCCAGCACGAGCTGGCCGTCGCGGGTGCGCAGCAGCTCGTCGGCGAGGCCGGCCAGCTGATCGGGCGACAGGTCGGCCAGCGTCGAGGCCGGCGCCTCGTCGTGCTCGTTCTTGAACCAGGCCAGCCCCCGCACGCGTCGCAGCACCGGGCCGAGCTTGCCCACGCTGCGCCTGAACGCGGAGGCCCACCGCCGCTTGTCGGCGTGCTCGGGCCCGACCTCGAACAGGAAGCGGACCGCGCGCCGCGAGACGGCGACCTTGAAGTGGCAGTGCTTCTTGTAGCCGCGCGCGTCGGGACAGAAGGCCACCCAGGTGTCGTCGGGCGGGTTCACGGTGCGGCGGGCGTGCTTGGCGACGTGGGCGAAGCTGGGACTGCCGGTGGCGCGGCCGACGCCGGGCGCCAGGCTGTGGCCCATCGCCTCGAGCTTGGGGCGGATGCGGCTGCGGATCTCGGTCATCCGCGGCTGGAAGCCCTTGGTGTCGAACACCCTGAAGTCCCCGGCGTTGAACGCGGCAGCGGGCATCGGCGTCTCCGTGGCGTCGTCGTTACAGGTCGTCGAGCGGGAAGATGGGCCGCCGCACGCGCGTGAACGGAAAGCGGGTGAGGTTGGACGACGACAGCCCGGGCGCGTCCACCTCGATGATCGCGCGGGCGATCGGCTCGAACGCGGCCCGGTAGTGGATCGACGACTTCACGACGAGGATCTTCTCGCCGGCCGGATCGATGCCCACGAAGCGGATCATCTCGGGGTCGAGCGTCTGCCAGCGGTGCGAGATCAGGATGATCTTCACGTCGTTGACGTCGAGCACCGCCGTCGTGCCCAGCCGGCCCTCGAGCCCCCGGCACATCGGTCCCTTGTGCACGAAGCGGCCGTCGGACAGCGTGCGCACGCGGCCGCTGACCGTCAGCGGCGCACCGTGGCTCGGATCGATCTTGCCGCCGACCGCCACGCTGACGGTGGCCCCGACGCCGGCCTCGGCGCAGGCGCGCGCGGCGGCGGGATCCCACAGGCACGCCACCGTCGCCGGGCGCGCGCCGACGCGCAGCAGCTCGCGCAGGAGGCCGGTGGTGTCGCCGGCCGCGCCGCCGCCGGTGTTGTCGGCGACGTCGGCCAGCACGACCGGCCGCCCGTCGAGCGCCAGCGCGCGAGCGACGGCGTCGCGCGCCGGCAGCGCGGAGGTCAAGAATTCGCGGCGCAGCTCCCAGGCCGCCCCGGCCAGCTCGTCGGCGAGCGTCTCGGCCAGCGCCTGGTCGCCGTCGGTCGCCACGTAGATGGACAGGCCGGCGTCGTGGATGTCGGCCAGCGGGAAGCCGGCGAAGACCGAGACCGAGATGACGCCGGGCCTGGCCTCCATGGCCTCGGCCAGGTCGTAGAGGCGCCGCATCGGCCCGCGCGTCGTCGCCTGGCCCGCGATGGGCGGCAGCATCGGCGGCTGCCGGAACGCGACGGTCGGCCGCAGGCGGCCGCCGGCGACCTCGGCCAGCCGCCGCGCCGCCTCGCGGCCGCGCGCGTCCATGTCCACGTGCGGGTAGGTCTTGTAGCCGTGCAGGAGCGTCGCCGACTCAACCATCGTGCGGGTGACGTTGGCGTGGAAGTCCAGGGTCACCGCGATCGGCAGCGGTCCCACCGCCGTCCGCACCGCCTGCAGCAGGTCGCCCTCGCCGTCGTCGAGGCCCTCGACGACCATGGCGCCGTGCAGGTCGAGCAGCACGCCGTCCAGCGGTCCCGCCGCGCGCAGGTCGGCCAGCAGCCGCTCGCGCGTGTCGGCGTAGAACTGCTTGCTGACGCGCCCGGCGGGCGAGGCGGCCGCCGCCAGCGAGGGGACCAGCGTCGCGCCCCGGGCGCCGGCACCCTCGATCATCCCGCCCAGGCAGGTGCCGGTG